>NZ_JBAKHS010000021.1:0-98817 GCF_036906795.1 Micromonospora sp. CPCC 205739
CCTCCCAGCGCGGGCCTTCACCCCCGCCCTGAAGGGCGGAGCACTGGCCCGCATCCCGGTAGCGCGGCCTTTCCGCGCGGCCGCCGCTCGGGCATCCTGGGGTGATGGGAGAGGTGCTACCGATGCCCGGCTTCGGTGACCTGTTCACCGATCTGCGGGGTGACGAGCGGACGATGCGGGTCAGCTACCACCCGGAGCGCGGAGCGGTGGTGCTGTCCCTGTGGAGCGGGGCGGTCTGCCGGGGCTCCTTCCGGCTGGCCACCGACGAGGTGTGCCGGCTGCGGGCCCTGCTCGCCGCGATCGACGCGGACGCGGCGCCCCCGGCCGCCGGGTCGGGCGGCGCGACGGCCGCCGTCGAGGGCGAGGCCGCGGCGGAGGCCACCGAGGTCATCCAGACCGGCGACATCTCGGGTACGACCCAGCGCGCGGCGCTGCCGGTCGTGCCCGCGCCGAGGGTCGCCTAGGTGCGCGTTGACGTACCGGATCCGCCGGTGACTCGACCGGCTCAGGGGGCGAAGTGACCGCAGGTCGTGCGTTGCTGCACATCCGCCAGTTCCGCTGGCGCGACTACGACGACGTCGCCGCGCTGTGGGCCGCGGCGGGGCGGGACGTGCTGCCGCGTGCGGAACTGACGGCCAAGCTCACCCGGGACCCGCAGCTGTTCCTGGTCGCGGAGACCGGCCAGGCGGTGGCGGGCGTGGTGCTGGGCACCTACGACGGGCGCCGCGGGTGGATCCTGCGCCTGGCCGTCGACCCTGCCCACCGCCGGCGGGGCATCGCCACCCTGCTGGTCGGTGAGCTCGAGAAGCGGTTCGCCGCGCTGGGGTGTCCGCGGGTCAACCTCCTGGTCATGCCGGAGAACCTGGCCGGGCTCCGGTTCTGGCAGGCACTCGGGTACCTACCCCAGCCCGACGTGCTGTGTACCAAGCCGATGGGCGACACCGCGAATTCGTAGCCGGCTCGGTGAGGTCCCACCGATGTCGGACCCCGTGCCTACGCTGCCGCCCGTGAGCATGAACGGGAACTGGCTGCGGGTGACCCCGGCCGAGCTGGCGCGCGCGAAGGACGACCTGACCTGGGCCTACGACTTCGCCCAGGCGGCCATGGACGACGAGAGCGAGCGCGTCGGCGGCACCGACAAGGCGTGGCACGCCCTCGATTTCCTGCTCGACCGGCACGGCGTCGAGCTGCCGATCGTGTACGGGGCCGAGGCGTTCGTCGAGACGCCGGACGCGGAGTCCGAGGACGACCTCACGGAGGATCCGGCGCACGACTGGGGTTACGGGCCGCCCCGCTACCTCACCCCACCGCAGGTGGCCGAGGCCGCCGCGACGCTCGGTCACCTCACCGAGGACGACCTGAGCGGCGACGTCGACCAGGGCGAGCTGGCGCGGGCCCGCATCTACCCCGAGGTCTGGGACCGGCCCGACCAGCTGTCGTGGGTGACGCACCACCTGCCGTACGCGCAGCGGTTCTTCGCGGCGGCGGCGCGCGAGGGGGACGCCGTCATCTGCTGGCTCGACTAGGTGTTCTGTCGATCATGTGAGCCAGGCCAGTTCGCCTCTGCGGGCATAGGTCCGGACGGCCGTGGGAGCATATCCCCTGGTCTGCCCGGGGTTTCCTTCTAGTACTCCAGCCGGGGATCGTGATCATGGCTGGACGAGGACGTGCCTCGGTGTAACAACTGTCATGGGCGAGGCTTAGTGATAGCGCTGCCCGTGTATTCAGAGAAGATCTCGCCGAGTACGCGCTGCGCGTTTGCGAATTCTTCCGCGTCCTCGGGATCTTCGAATGTGTAGGAGCAGGTAGCGAGCGTTTTCCAGAGGGCCCAGCCACGCCCGCGTGCCCACGTCGCATCATCCACCGACAGCTGCTTGCGGAATGCCTGCCGGCCGTCAGCGGTCAGCAACGTCCAGGCAATCGCCAGATCGCAGGCCGGGTCACCGACGCCGCATGTCCCGAAGTCGATGACGGCCGCCAGCTGGCCGTCAGCAAGTAGAAGGTTTCCCTGGGCGATGTCCCCATGGAACCAGCGGTCTACACCGTCCCAGCGGGCGTCGAGTGCACTCGCCCAGATCTCGCGAACCAGCTCGGCATCGACGTGGCCGCCCAACTCCGCGAGCGCACCCTCGACTTTCTTGTCGTAGGTGCGCAGGGCGCCGCCCCGGAACCAGTTGTGGATACCCGGCTGCGGACCATCAGCGGCGTCGACGCTCCGCAAGGCCGCCAGGAACTCGGCCAGGTCGAGCGCGAATCGCACCGGGTCGGCGATGCGGTCCACGCTCGCAGGCTCGCCGTCGAGCCACCGGTAGATCGACCACGGATAGGGGTAGCCCGCACCTGGCTTGCCTTTCGCCAGTGGGGCTGGGATGGGCAGCGGCAGCCGAGCGGCGAGGGCCGGGAGCCACCGATGTTCCTTGTCGACCGCCAAGGCGTACTCGGCAGCGCTGGGCAGACGCACCAGCCTCTCGGGGCCGAGGTGGAAGGTCCAGTTGTCCCAGCCGCCGTTGGCTACCGGCTCAACCGGGAGGTCGGCCAACTGCGGGAACTGGCCGGCGACGAGCCGATGCACCTGTTCCGCGTCGACGGTGATGCGCTGCGGCCGGGGACCGAGATCCGGGATATCACTCACTGAGCCGTCCTCGTCTGACCATCGAGGTTGAGCGCGATGTGGTGCACGGGCGGAGGCAGCCCACGTCGATCATGGACGGTTGTGTGGACTGACCATGACGCAGTGGTGGCTGCCGGATACAGGGCAGACGCCCAGCGATGGCGGGCCACCTGTTCAACAAGCTGATCATCGAACCCGCCCGCCGGCACACCGACCCCCTGCTCTGGTCGATCCGCCGACGCCGACACCAAGCCCGCGCCATGAACAGCGACTACGCCCGAAAAGCACTCATCGAGCTGTGATCACAATGCCCGGCTGGAGTACTAGGCGCAACGCCGTTCAGTTAGGGCGGCGGCCGGCGTGTCAACGGTTGTCTGAGACGTAAAGCAGCGGAGTTCCGAGGGTGATCACTCTAAGACGCCCTGACACCTGGAGCTCCGCTGGCAGATCAGATTGCCATATCCCGGTCGGTGACGGTAGCCGCAGGGGTGTTCGCGCCGGGCCATCTGGGCGAGCTGACCCGGCTGGTGCCGTTCGAGATGGTCGATGATGTCCTGACCGCGACCGGGCGTACGCAGTCACGAGGGCTGGTGGGCAGGTCGGAGCGTTGGCAGTTGGCCAACCGGTGCTCACTGACCAAGCGCCATGACCGCAAACTTCAGGGTGTTGGATGACACGCCGCTCGGCGCCGCGCCCAGCGACGGTTCGTGTCCCAGTATGGGGCGGTGGCAGAACCTGCTCGTGGATTAGCAAGGTCAACGACGTTCGGTGCGGAACGCAATCCCGCGCGGCTCGTCGCCTTCAGCGATGCGGTCTTCGCCATCTCCATCACCCTGCTCGTTCTGGAGATCAGCCCGCCGGAGGACACCCGGCACCTGGCCCACGGCCTCGCCACGCTGTGGCCGTCCTACCTGGCGTACGCCCTCACCTTCCTTCTCATCGGGCAGGTGTGGGCCAACCACCACGTCATGTTCGATCACCTTCGCGGCACCGACTGGGTGGTGCTGTTGCTCAACACCCTGCTGCTGATGACCATCGCGTTCCTGCCATTCGCCGCTTCCGTTCTGGCCGCCGCGTTCCGGGACGGACACGGGCAGCGGACTGCCGTGGTCTTCTACGGGTTCGCGCTCGGGCTGGCAGCCTCTCTGTTCAACGCGATCTGGGGGTACGCGAGCCGTCGTTGCCGGCTGCTCAGCACCACCGTCGATCCCGCCGCTGCGCGAGCCATCGGCCGTCGCTTTCGGCTCGCTCCCCTCTGGATCGCCGCCGGAATCCTGCTGGGCGCCCTGCTCCCCGTCCTCGGCGTGGCCGTGATCACCGCGTTGATCCCCTTCTACTGGCTCCCGATCCGGGGCGAGATCGCCAGGGCGAAGCGTCCGCGCGGCGGCGGTCGGGAGTGACCCCCGAGGAAGCGTGCCGGCGGGGCCCTGGTCAGTGTTGCCGCCAGCGGAAGCCGGGAAGACCATCACCCGACTCGGCCGGAGCAGTAGACCGGTAGCTCGACGGGTGCCCCTCGGCAGCCGTTGACCAAGGCACCAGGTCGGCCAGGATCGCGCCGACGACACGGCTCAGGGCGGGCGCCCTCAGTCCGAGTCCTCGGCGGATGCGTGGTCCGGGTCGCGCGAGATGGGCTGGTCGGTCGGGTAGAGGGCACTCAACCGCATCTGGGGGTAGCCGGAACTTCCGTTGGTGCAGCGGTGTTTGGTGTATCTGCTGGTGTTGTCCGGCGAGTCCGCCACGACCAGGGTGGTGCCGTCGACCACGGGTCAGCAGCAGCCCTCGCCACCGCACCTGCGCAGCGGCCGTGGCGGCCGGCCCGCGCAGCAGGTCGAACATCGCCCGCATCGGTTGCGGCCCGAGTCGTTGCCGGGCCTGGCGTAACGCGCTGCCGCTGGGCGAGGCGACCGGCATACCGTGCAGGCCGCTGGTCAGCTTCGACCACGCCTGCCGATACCGGACCTCGGTGAACAGACACGCCGCCAGCAGCAGGTACATCACGACCCGCGCCGGCAGCAGCCGTATCCGCGACTGGGTACGCCCGGTCGCGGCCAGGACTTCATCGACCATCTCGAACGGCACCAGACGGGTCAACTCACCAACGTGTCCCGGCGCGAACACCCCCGCGGCTACCGTCACCGTCTGAGTTATGGCAATCTGAGCAGCCAGCGGAGCTCCCGTATCGAGGACGTCTTAGACTGGCCAACCTCTATACCAGAGCTCCGCTGCTTCATGTCCCAGGCACGCCTTGACAGCCCAACCAACCGCCTAGCTGAACGGCGTTGGTACTAGGCGGACTCGAGGACGAAGAAGAGGAAACACATGAAGGACCCGGATTCCAGGTCGGGTGGAAGCAACTCCGCAGGAGTGTCCGGAGAAGGGGGCGGTTCGCTGATCGTCACGATGCGGAACCCAGCAGCAGCAAAAGCATCTGCCATGGCGTGCAGCGGCCGGTGCCAGAAGGTCAGCCACACAGTCTGGCCGTCCAGGATGTAGTCCTCGGAGTACTTCGTAAGCGCAAAGTAGTCGGCCTTGGGATACTCGATCGCATAGGCGGCGGGGTGGTTGACCGAGACCATCAGGCGACCGCCTGGCTTCAGCACGCGACGCAGCTCGGCGAGGGGGCCGGACCAGTCCTCCAGGTAGTGCAGGACCAGGGATGCGACGACGTCATCGAACTCGGCGTCCGCGAACGGCAGCGGCGCGCTCAGGTCCGCCACGTGCAAGTCGGCGTCTTCACCCAGCCTCTGGCGGGCCAGGCCGACCATGGCCGCACTCACGTCGAAGCCGGTGACCACGGCTCCCTTGGCGCGCAGCGCAGCTGACAACGGGCCTGAACCGCACCCCACGTCGAGGATCCGGCGGCCCGAGACGTTGCCGGCGAGGCGAAGCATCGCGGGTCGCTCGTAGTAGGCGTTGAAGAGGCCGGACTCGTTCTCCGCCGAGTAGGCGTTCGCGAAGTTGTCGTAGTCGGTGGTTGTCACCGTTACCCCATTCCCACGGGAAGCGAGGGTGCATCCCTACCAAAGCCGCGTGGGTGCGACAAACAAGCACCCGGCTCGTGCGCGTGGGCCAGGATCCGATCCCACGTCCCGTCCACCGCCGCAACCGTTCATGGCAGGTTTCCACGGCGATAGCGTTCGGGCAAGTCCCGTCACGGCGCCCCGGTCCGGAGCTTCCACAAAATTCCGTCCTATTCGCTGGGTCATAGCCCGGCGATACGGACGCCACGGCTCAGCGGAGTCAGCCCTGGCCGGGCTCGCCGGTCTGCTCCCACATCGACTTCATCTCGTCGAACGCCTGCTCCATGATTCGCACCATGGCGTCCCGTGCCCGCTCGCCGTCCCGTCGCTGGATCGCCTGGGCGACGTCGGCGTGCAGTTGCAGAGCCTGCTCGTCCGGGTGGTGCGGCATCAGGTGGTAGTGGTGCCGGCCGGTGAGCACCTCGGCGACCAGTTCCTGGAGTTTCACGAACATCTCGTTGCCGGAGGCGACCAGCACCCGCCGGTGGAACTCGATGTCCAGGCTGAGAAAGCGCTCCTCGTCACCGGCCTTCCCGGCGGCCCACATCTTGGCGGCGAGCCCGACCAGTTCGCTCGCCTCGTCGTGGTCGACGCGGCCGGCGGCCAGCCATGCGGCATGCGGCTCGACAGCGGTCCGCAGTTCGGTGATCGAGCGCATCTGCGCCATGCGGCCGGCCGAGGCGAGCCGCCAGCGGATGACCTGCGGATCGAAGACGTTCCAGGCTTCCGCCGGGCGGATCATCACCCCGACCCGGCGGCGGGTCTCGACGAATCCCATGGACGCGAGCACCCGCAGGACCTCGCGGATCACTGAGCGGGAGACCGCGTACCGCTCGACCAGGTCGTCGATGTTGAGGACGGATCCGGCGGCCACCTCGCCACCGCAGATGGCGGTGCCGAGGTGGTCGAGAACGCGGGCGTGCAGCCCAGCCTCGGCAGGGGCGGGCGGGATGGGTGCGACCCCTGGGGAGGACTGATCCACGGTTTGGAGCATATCAGTTGGAGATCACCTCTTGAATAAGTCAGCTTTTTGGGCCTAGCATCCCGTCGTTAAGCGGACGTTACAACGATGTGGCGCTCCTCCCCCGGGCGGCGGCCACCACACAGAAGGAGAGATGGACGTGCGGCGTCGATCGATAATCGGAACTTCTCTGGCCGTGGTTGCCGCCATGGGCCTGAGCGCGTGCGGCGGCGGTGAGGACAGCGGCGCCACCAAGACGGTCCGGGTGACCCTGGCCAACCACGTGTGGACGGAGAACATCAAGAAGGCCCTGCCCGAGTTCGAGAAGCAGACCGGGCTCAAGGTCGAGCTCACCCAGCTCGGCGAGGACCAGCTCTCCGACCAGTACAACGTCAAGCTGAACGCCGGCTCCAGCGACATCGACGTGATGATGTACCGCCCCCTGCAGGAGGGGAAGCTGTTCGCCAAGAACAAGTACCTCGCCGACCTGTCCGACGAGGTCAAGTCCAACAAGGACTGGGACTTCAGCGACTTCCAGGCCGGCCCGGTGCAGGCCACCTCGTACGAGGGCAAGCCGGTCGGAGTTCCGATCATCACCGAGCAGGAGGTCCTGTACTACCGCAAGGACCTGCTGGCCAAGGCCGGCCTGACCGCCCCGCCGAAGACGCTCGACGAACTCAAGGCGGCGGCCACGAAGATCAAGGCGGCCGATCCGAGCGTCGCCGGCTTCGTCGCCCGTACCGGCAAGTCGCCGGCGGTCACCCAGTTCTCCAGCTTCCTCTACAGCTTCGGCGGTGACTTCGTCGACAGCAGCGGCAAGGCCTCCGTCAACACCGAGCAGGCCAAGCAGGCATACGCGTACTACGGCGGGCTCATCAAGGAACAAGGCCCGGCGAACGTCAGCACCGACATGAGCTGGCCGGAGGCGATGGCCATCTTCACCCAGGGCAAGGCCGCCTTCTACACCGAGGCCAACTCGCTCTACAAGAACGCCACCGACCCGGCCAAGTCGAAGGTCGCCGACACCGTCGGCTTCGCGCCGTTCCCGGCCGGCCCCGCCGGGTCGAAGCCCTACAACATCCCCTCCTGGGCGCTGGGCGTCAGCGACGGCTCGAAGAACCAGAGCAACGCCTGGAAGTTCGTCGAGTGGGCGACCGGCAAGGAGCAGACGCTCGCGCAGCAGAAGGCCGGCGTGCCGAGCGCGCGTACCTCGGTGTGGGCCAACCCGGAGGGCACCGCGTCCTACCCGAAGGACCTCGTCGAGGCCATCGCGGCCAGCACCAAGGACGGCGTCGGTCACGACCGCCCGCTGGTCAACAAGGTCGCCCAGGCCCGGGAGATCGTCGGCCAGCCGATCGTCGACGCCATCGCCGGCAAGGACGCGGCGGCCGCGGCCGAGACCGCCAACACGGCGTTCCAGAAGTTCCTGGACGACGAGGCCAAGTAAGCCGAGCGCGGGGTGGCGGCGCCGTCCGGCTCCGCCACCCCACTCCCCCCGCCCGGCCCGCCCACCCCGGAGATCTCATGGCAACAGTCACCACCCGCACCAGACCCCACGACGCCTCCGCCACGCCCGACACGCCCGGCTGGGCCCGCTGGGCCAACGACCATCGCAAGTGGCTCTTCGCGGCGCCCGCCATGGTGTTCGTCGCCGCGCTGATCATCTTCCCGCTGGCCTGGACCGGCTATCTGAGCCTGACCGACGCCGAGGGCTCGGTGCGGGCCGAGTCGGAGTTCGTGGGCTTCCAGAACTACGTCGAGGTGCTCTCGGACACCGACCGGTTCTGGCCCGCCGTCGGGCGTACCGCCGCGTTCACCGTCGTCGCGCTGCTGTTCGAGGTCGTCCTCGGCATGGCTGTCGCGCTGCTGCTGTGGCGGCCGTTCCGGGGCCAGAAGTGGGTCCGGGTCGCCATCCTGATGCCGTTGGTCGCCACCCCGGTCGCGGTCGGCATGATGTGGCGGCTCATCTTCGACCCGAACATCGGTATGGCCAACCAGGTGCTCGGCTGGTTCGGCATCGGACCCCAGCCGTGGCTCGCCGGCCAGCACTCGGCGCTGCCCACGACGATCTTCATCGACGTGTGGCAGTGGACGCCGATGGTCGTGCTGATCCTGCTCGCGGGCCTGACCTCGCTCTCCGACGAGCCCCAGGAGGCCGCGCGCATCGACGGCGCCAGCAGCTGGCAGCGGTTCCGGCACGTCACCCTGCCGCTGGTGATGCCCACCGTGATCGTCGCGATCCTGCTGCGCGGCATCGACGCGCTGAAGACCTTCGACATCCTCTACGCCACCAAGGGCCGCGGCGGCGGCTCGTTCCACGAGGTCGAGACGCTCAACGTGTACGCCTACGGCCTGAGCTTCGACTACAACGAGTACGGCATCTCATCGACGGTCCTCATCATCTTCTTCCTGATCATCATCGGGTCGATGTGGGCCCTGACGTCCCGCAGGAAGGAGGCGCAGCGATGAAGGCCCGCTCCGCCTACCGGATCTTCCGCTTCGTGGCGCTCGCCGTCGTGGTGATCGCGCTGCTCGCACCGCTGTTCTGGATGATCGCCGCGTCGTTCAAGACCAACGTCGACATCTACGACACGGGCAAGGCGGTCGTCTTCTCGCCCACCGTGGACAACTACGCCAACGTCCTGAAGCAGGCGAACTACGTCCAGTTCATCGGCAACAGCCTCTGGGTGGCCTTCGCGGCCACCGCGCTCTCCCTGCTGCTCGGCGTGCCGGCGGCCTACTCGATGAGCCGCTTCAACATGCGCAAGTCGGCGCTGGTGGTGCTCATGGCGCGGGTCATCCCCGGTGTCTCGCTGCTGGTGCCCTGGTACTACGTCTTCTCCAACCTGCAGATGGTCGGCGGGTTCGGCGTGCTCGTCCTCAGCCACATGTTCGTGTCGCTGCCGCTGGTGGTCTACATCATGATGGGCTACTTCGACGGCCTCCCCCTCGAACTCGAGGAGGCGGCGCTCGTGGACGGGCTGACCCACATCGGCGCGTTCCGCCGGATCACGCTGCCGCTCTCGGTGCCGGGCGTGGCCACCGCCGGCATCCTGTCCTTCATCTTCTCCTGGAACAACTTCATGTTCGCCCTGGTGCTCTCCGGCGCCGACACCAAGACCCTGCCCGTCGCGATCTTCGACTTCGTCGGCTACGCCAGCATCGACTGGGGCGGCCTGATGGCGGCGGCCACCGTCGTCACCCTGCCGATCATGCTGATCGCCCTGTTCGTGCAGAAGTACGTCGTCTCCGGGCTCACCGCCGGCGCGACGAAGGGCTGAGGACACCATGACGACAATCGCCCGCATCGAGACGTTCCTCGTCGCCCCCCGCTGGCTCTTCGTCCGCGTCGAGACCGAATCCGGGATCGTCGGCTGGGGCGAGGCGACCTGCGAGGGGCGCTCCGAAACCGTCCGGGCCGCCGTCGAGCAGCTCGGTGAACTCCTGATCGGCCGGGACGCGCTGCGGATCGAGGACCACTGGCAGGTCATGACCAAGGGCTCGTTCTACCGGGGCGGCCCGATCCTGGCCAGCGCCGTGGCCGGCCTCGACCAGGCGCTCTGGGACATCGCCGGCAAGCGGTACGGGGCACCGGTGCACCAACTGCTCGGTGGGCCCGTCCGCGACCGGATCCGGGTCTACGGCTGGGTCGGCGGCGACGAGCCGAACGAGGTCCGCGACCACATCGCCGCGCAGGTGGCGGCGGGCCTGACCGCCGTCAAGATGAACGCCTCCGGGCGGATGAGCCCCATCGCGTCGGTCGCCGAACTGGACGCGGTCGTCCAGCGGGTGGCCGCCGCCCGCGAGGTGCTCGGCGACGAGCGCGACGTCGCCGTCGACTTCCACGGCCGGTTCACCCTCGCCAACGCCCGCCGCGTCGCACCGCTGCTGGAGCCGTACCGGCCGCTGTTCCTCGAGGAGCCGGTCGTGCCGGAGAACTCCCACCTCATCGGCGACTTCGTCCGGTCCACCACCACCCCGGTGTCGACCGGCGAACGGCTCTACAGCCGGCAGGAGTTCCTGCCCGTCTTCCAGGCCGGCATCGCGGTCGCCCAACCGGACCTCTCGCACGCCGGCGGCATCACCGAGGTACGCAAGATCGCCGCGCTCGCCGAGGTCTACGACGTGCAGCTCGCCCCGCACTGCCCGCTCGGGCCGATCGCCCTGGCGGCCTGCCTGCAGGTCGGCTTCGCCACGCCCAACTTCCTGATCCAGGAACAGAGCATCGGCATCCACTACAACCTCGGCGCCGAGGTGCTCGACTACTGCCTGGACAAGACGCCGCTGACCTTCGTCGACGGACACGTCGAGCGGCTCACCGCGCCGGGGCTGGGCATCGAGATCGACGAGCAGGCGGTACGCGCGGCCGACAAGCGCGGCCACGCCTGGCGCAGCCCGATGTGGCGGCACCGCGACGGCTCCTACGCGGAATGGTGACCATGACCCTCGACCTGACCACCGAACTCGCCGCGGCCCGCGTCCTGGCGGTCATCCGCGGCACCGACACCGCCGCCGCGGTCGCCACCGGCCTCGCACTGCTGGAAGAGGGCGTCCGCGTCGTCGAGGTGGCCCTCACGACGCCGGACGCGCCGCACGCGATCGAGGCCATCCGCTCGGCCGCGCCCGCCGAAGCGCTGGTCGGCGCGGGAACGGTGCTGACCGCCGCCGACGTCGCCGACGTGATCGCCGCCGGCGCGCAGTTCATCGTCACCCCGGCCGTCGTCGAGTCGATCCCCGAGGCGGTGCGCCGCGGACTACCGGTCGCCGCCGGGGCGCTCACCCCGACCGAGGCGTACACGGCCGCGCGGATGGGGGCGTCCGCCGTCAAGCTCTTCCCGGCGTCCCTCGGCGGCCCGGCGTACCTGAAGGCGTTGCGCGACCCGTTCCCGGACATCGCGTTCGTCGCGGTCGGCGGGGTGGGCCTGGCCGAGATGCCCGCCTATCTGAGCGCCGGGGCGATCGCCGTCGGCGTCGGCGGCCCGCTGGTCGGGGACGCCGCCTCCGGCGGCGACCTCGACGGGCTGCGCCACCGGGCGCGGGCCTACCTGGCGGCGGCCGCCCGCCAGCCGGCCTCATGACCGCGGTCGACCTACTCACCTTCGGCGAGGCGCTGGTGTCGCTGCGGGCGCCCGGCCCGCTGGCCGCCGGGGGTGCGCTGACCATGCACCTGGCCGGGGCGGAGTCCAACGTCGCGATCGGTCTGGCCCGGCTCGGGCACCGGGTCGCCTGGGTGGGCCGGGTCAGCGACGACGAGCTGGGCGAGTACGTGCTGCGGCAGTTGCGCGCCGAGGGCGTCGGCGTGGACGACGTGACCAGGGATCCCGACCGGCCCGCCGGTCTGCTGTTCCTGGAACGGCGCACCGCCGACCTGACCCGGGTGCGATACCACCGGACGGGCTCGGCCGGATCGGCCCTGCGCGTGGCAGACCTGCGCAGGCCGATCGGCGACGGTGCCCGGGTCCTGCACCTGACCGGGATCACCCCGGCACTGTCCGACAGCGCCCGCGAGGCCACCCGGTGGGCGGCCGAGACCGGCTCCCGGTCCGGGATGCTCGTCAGCCTCGACGTCAACCACCGGAGCCGGCTCTGGACGCGGGAAGCCGCCCGTGCCGTGCTGGCCCCGTTGGCCGCCCACGCGTCGGTCGTCATCGCCTCCGCCGACGAGCTGGACCTCGTCGGCGAACCGGGGTGGGACGAGTCCGCGGTGGTGGCGGGCCTGCTGGCGCGCGGAGTGGAGACCGTACTGGTCAAGCTGGGCGCCGACGGCGCCCGGGCGTACACCCGCGACGGCGTGCGGCAGGTCGCGGCCGTACGCGTGACCGCGGTGGACACCGTCGGCGCGGGCGACGCGTTCACCGCCGGCTACCTCTCCGGGCACCTCGACGGACTCGACCTGGCCGGCCGCCTGCGGCGCGCGGTGACCCTCGGCGCCTTCGCCGTCGCCGGTCACGGCGACTGGGAGGGGCTGCCCCGCCGCGACGAACTGTCCCTTCTCGACGGCCACGAGACCGGAAACACCCTTCGCTGAGCACCACCTGAGAAAGGCACCCCGTGAAGATTGTCGCAGCGGACGTCATCGTCACCAGCCCCGACCGCAACTTCGTCACCCTGAAGATCACCACAGACGACGGGCTCACCGGCCTGGGCGACGGCACCCTCAACGGGCGGGAACTGGCGGTCGCCTCGTACCTGGCCGACCACGTCGTCCCGCTGCTGATCGGGCGGGACCCGCACCGCATCGAGGACACCTGGCAGTTCCTGTACCGCTCGGCGTACTGGCGGCGCGGACCGGTGACCATGGCGGCGATCGCGGCCGTCGACGTCGCGCTCTGGGACATCAAGGCGAAGGCCGCCGGAATGCCCCTCTACCAGTTGCTCGGTGGCGCGTCGCGGACCGGCGTCATGGCGTACGGGCACGCCTCCGGGCGGGACATCCCCGAGCTGTTCGACTCGATCCGCAACCACCTCGAGCTCGGCTACCGGTCGATCCGGGTGCAGACCTCCGTGCCGGGGATCAACGCCGTCTACGGGGTCGCCGCGCAGCCCAGCCCGGACGGCAAGCGGTACGACTACGAACCGGCGCAGCGCACCCCGCTGCCGGCCGAGGAGGACTGGGACACCCGGTCCTACCTGCGCCACCTCCCCGGCGTCTTCGAGGCGGTACGCAACGAGTTCGGCCCGGAACTGCCGCTGCTGCACGACGGCCATCACCGGATGACCCCGATCCAGGCCGCCCGGCTCGGCAAGGACCTCGAACCGTACGACCTGTTCTGGCTGGAGGACTGCACCCCGGCGGAGAACCAGGAGGCGCTGCGGCTGGTCCGCCAGCACACCACCACGCCGCTGGCCATCGGCGAGGTCTTCAACACGGTCTGGGACTACCAGACGCTCATCCGGGAACAGCTCATCGACTACGTACGGTCCGCCGTCACCCACACCGGGGGCATCACGGCCATGCGCAAGCTCCTCGACTTCGCCGCGCAGTACCAGATCAAGTCCGGTATCCACGGTCCGACGGACATCTCACCGGTCGGCATGGCGGCCGCGCTCCACCTCGACCTCGCCATCCACAACTTCGGCATCCAGGAGTACATGCCGCACGGGCCCCTGACCAACGAGGTGTTCCGGCAGTCGTTCAGCTTCGCCGACGGCTACCTGCACCCCGGGGAGCAGCCGGGTCTCGGCGTGGAGTTCGACGAGCAGGCCGCCGCACGGTTCCCGTACACACCGGCCTACCTGCCGTTCAACCGGCTCAAGGACGGCACCGTCCATGACTGGTGACCGGCGTCCCGCCCACGGCAACCCGCGGCCGACCCGGCACGTCGTCGTGATGGGCGTGTCCGGTGCCGGCAAGACGACCGTGGCCAGGGGAATCAGCGAGCTGACCGGGCTGACGTTCGCCGAGGCGGACGAGTTCCACTCCGAGGCCAACGTGGCGCGGATGCGCTCCGGCGTACCGCTGGACGACGCGGCCCGCTGGCCCTGGCTGCGCGACCTCGCCGCGTGGATGGCCGCCCGCCATGCCGAAGGAGTGTCGACGGTGCTGGCCTGCTCCGCGCTGAAGCGGTCCTACCGGGACCTGCTGCGGCAGGGGCCGCCGGACCTGGACTTCGTCCACCTCGACGGGCCGGCGCAGGTGATCCGGGAGCGGATGTCCCGGCGCGCGGGGCACTACATGCCGGCGAGCCTGCTGGACTCCCAGATGGCGATCCTGGAGCCGCTGCGCCCGGACGAGTCCGGCGTGGTCCTCGACGTCTCGCTGCCTCCGGACGAGCTCGTCACGGCGGCGGTCGCCCGGCTCGGCTTCGCCAGCACCGGAGCGCCTGTCCCGCAGCTCGGGTAGGTGGGTCGGGCGCCGCGCCGGTAGCGGAGCAGGGCGAGGCCGGTCCGTCCACACCGGATCTGTGGGGGTAGCGCGCGCCGATCCGCCCGGTGCTGATCATCGTGTCGGTCGGGCCTGTTACGGTCGCGCCGCCGTTGCCGCAGTCGGACCGGAGGTTGGTGTGATCCACTCCCACGCGTCGTCGTTCGCCGGGTTGCCGGTGGTGCCGTTCACCCCGGGGATGACCCTGCCGGAGGATCCGTCGGCGGTGGCGTGGCGGCTGCAGGTCGAGGACTTCGAGGCGGAACCCGAGGAGTTCGCCGACCTGGTCCGGGCCCTGCGCGACGAGGTGCCGGCCGAGGCGGTCCGGGCCCTGGTGATCGGTGAGTGGGGTACGGCGTACGAGCGCGCGCTCCCGGTCGACCTGCTGGTCGAGGCGGCCGCGCAGTGGACCGGGCTGCGGGCGGTCTTCCTCGCCGACCTGGTCAGCGAGGAGTGTGAGATCTCCTGGCTGACCCACGGCGACATCACCCCGCTGCTGGCGGCGTACCCGTCGCTGGAGGTGCTGCGGGTGCGCGGCGCGCAGGGGCTGCGGCTGGACCCGATCCGGCACACCGGGCTGCGGGAGCTGGTCGTCGAGTCCGGCGGGCTGCCCGGGGCGGCGTCCCGGGCGGTCGGCGGGTGCGAGCTGCCGGCGCTGGCTCGGCTGGACCTGTGGCTCGGCCGCGCGGATTACGGCGGCGACTCGACCGTCGAGGACCTGACGCCGGTGCTGGCCGGCGACAACCTGCCGGGGCTGCGGCACCTGGCGCTCTGCAACGCCGAGATCGCCGATCCGGTGGCCGCGGCGCTCGCCACCGCGCCGGTCGTGCCGCGGCTGGAGGTGCTCGACCTGTCGATGGGGGTGCTCACCGACGAGGGCGCCGAGGCGTTGCTGACCGGCCGGCCCCTGACCCACCTGCGCCGCCTGGACCTGCACCACCACTACCTGTCCGAGCAGTGCCGGGAGCGTGTCGTCGCGGCCCTGCCCGGCGTCCGGGTCGACGTCTCCGACCCGCAGACCGTCGAGGAGTACCGCGGCCGGCACTACCGCTACACCGCGGTCGGAGAGTGAGCGAGGATGACCTTCAGTTCCCACGCGCGTACGTTCGCCGGCCGTCCGGTCGTCGACGTCCCCGCCGACGGCCCACTGCCCGAGGTGCCGGGCCCGGTGTCGTGGCGGTTCTCGTACTGGCACTTCGACGAGACGGCGGAGTACAAGCTCTCCGAGGAGTTCCGGGCGGCCTTCGACCGGTTCGTCGCCCAGGCCGGGCCGTCCGTGGAGTCGCTGGTCATCGGCGCGTGGGGCTACGCGGCGTTCAACCACGCCCCCGTCGCGCAGCTCTGTGAGCTGGCGTCGCGCCTGCCCGCGCTGCGGGCCCTGTTCCTCGGCGACATGACCAGTGAGGAGTGTGAGGTCTCCTGGATGAAGGTGGGTGACGTCAGCCCCCTGCTGGCGGCCTACCCGGCGCTGGAGGTGCTGCGGGTGCGCGGCGGCGACGACATCGACTTCTCCCCCGTCCGGCACGGGCGGCTGCGGGAGCTGGCGGTGGAGAGCGGCGGCCTGCCCCGGAAGTTCGTCGCCGCGGTGCTCGACTCCGACCTGCCCGCCCTCACCGACCTGGAACTGTGGCTCGGCACCCCGGACTACGGCGGCGACACGAGCGTGGCGGACCTGGAGCCGCTGCTGGCCGGCGAGCGGTTCCCGCGGCTGCGCCGGCTGGGGCTGCGCAACGCGGAGATCGCCGACGACCTGGCGGCGGCGCTGGCGGCGGCGCCGGTGCTGGCGCGGCTGGAACGCCTCGACCTGTCCCTGGGCACGCTCGGCGACGCCGGGGCCGCGGCGCTGCTCGCCGGCGGGTCACTGGCCCATCTGGCGGAGCTGGACCTGCACCACCACTACCTCTCCGACGAGACGGCCGCGTCGGTGGCCGCCGCGCTGCCGGGCGTCCGGGTGGACACCTCCGAGGCGCAGGAGCCCGACGAGTACGACGGCGAGAGCTACCAGTACACGGCGGTGTCGGAGTGACATGCGACTGACCGTGGTGGGCAACCCCGACAACCGACGGGTCGCCCTGTTCACCGGGGCGCTGCTCGCCGCCGGCCTGCCGCGACCCACGGTGCTGCCCTGGGTCGACGTGCTGACCGGGGCGGCGCCCCCGGCGGCGGGCACCCTGGTGCGGGTGGACTCGCCCGGCGAGGACCCGGAGGTGGACCGGCTGCTGCGCGGCGCCGCCGTCCCGGCCCGGCACGGCGAGCTGATCGGCCTCGCCGACACGTACGCCGGGCTGGTGGACGCCCTGGGCCGGGTGGCGGCGGGCGGCGCCACCCTGCTCAACCCGCCGCAGGACGTCGCGGTGCTCTGCGACAAGCGGCGCTGCCACGCCCTGCTCTCGGCCGCCGGCGTCCCCGTGCCGGCCGCGCTGCCCCCGGTGCACGGATACGCGGGGCTGCGGGCGGCGATGACGGCCGCCGGCTGGAGCCGGGTGTTCGTCAAGCCCGCGCACGGCTCGTCCGCCGCCGGGGTGATCGCCCTCGCCGTCGGCCCTCGGGGCGTACAGGCGGTCACCACCGTCGAGGCGACGCCCGACGGGCTGTTCAACTCGCTGCGCCTGCGCCACTACCGCGACGAGGCGGAGATCGCCGGGATCGTCGACCGGCTCGCCCCGGACGGGCTGCACGTGGAGCGGTGGCTGCCCAAGGCCGGGCTGCGCGACCGGGTGGTCGACCTGCGGGTGGTGGTGGTCGCCGGGCGGCCCACCCACGCCGTGGTCCGCGCCGCCCGGGGACCGCTGACCAACCTGCACCTGGGCAACGCGCGCGGTGACCTGGGCGAGCTGCGGGCGGCGGCCGGGGCGGCGGCGTGGTCGGCGGCGATGGAGACCTGCGAGCGGGTCGCCGCGTGCTTCCCCGCCTCGCTGCACGTCGGCGTGGACCTGATGTTCCTGGTCGGCTGGCGCCGGCACGCCGTCGCCGAGGTCAACGCGTTCGGGGACCTGCTGCCCGGGGTGCTGGCCGGCGGGCGGGACACCTACGCCGAGCAGGTGCACGCGCTGACCGGCGGCCGGTGGGACCGGTGGCGGGCGGCAGCCGGCCCGGTGGCGCGGGAGGTGGCCCGGTGCGGGGTCTGATCGGCAGGCACGACCTGCTCCTGGTCACCCTCGACACGCTGCGCCACGACGTGGCCGCCGAGCTGGCGGCGACGGGGCGTACCCCGACCCTCGCCCGGGTGTTGCCGGGGGGACGGTGGGAACGGCGGCACTCCCCCGCCAGCTTCACCTACGCCGCGCACCACGCCTTCTTCGCCGGGTTCCTGCCCACGCCGACCGGCCCGGGCCGGCACGAGCGGCTGTACGCGGCGGCGTTCCCCGGCAGCGAGACCGCCGGCGCCGACACCTGGGTGTTCGACGCCCCCGACCTGCCGACCGCCCTCGCCGACGTCGGCTACCACACGCTCTGCCTCGGCGGAGTGGGGTTCTTCAACCGGCGCAGCCCGCTCGGCGCGGTGCTGCCCGGCCTGTTCGCCGAGGCGCACTGGGAGCCGGAGTTCGGGGTCACCTCCCCGACCTGCCTGGACGCCCAGCTCGACCGGCTGGCCGAGGTGCTGCCCGGTGTGCCGGCGCGGCAGCCGTTGTTCACCTTCCTCAACGTCGCCGCGCTGCACCAGCCCAACCGCCATCACCTGCCCGGCGCCGAGGCCGACGACCTGGCCAGCCACGCCGCCGCCCTGGAGTACGTCGACGGGCGGATCGGACGGCTGTTCGCCCTGCTCACCGGGCGGGGCCGGCCGGTGTTCACGATCATCTGCTCCGATCACGGCACCGCCTACGGCGAGGACGGCCACACCGGCCACCGGATCGGCCACGACGTGGTGTGGACCGTCCCGTACGCCCACTTCACCCTGCACCCGGGAGAATGGTGACCAGCACCGATGCGAGCCTCGACGGCTCGCCGTACCAGCAGTACCTGTACGCGTACCCGCACAAGACGTCCTACCGGGCGCTGCGGCCCCGGCCGTTGCTGGCCGACGTGTGGCGGGCCGAGCCGCGCGACGCGCTCTTCCTCTACCTGCACGTGCCGTTCTGCGAGATGCGTTGCGGCTTCTGCAACCTGTTCACCCGCGCCAACGCCCCGGAGGAACAGGTCAGCGCCTACCTGCGGCAGCTGCGCCGGCAGGCCGAGCAGGTCGCCGACGCGCTCGGCGACGACGCCGGGTACGCCCGGGCGGCGTTCGGCGGTGGCACCCCCACGTACCTCACCGCCGACGAGCTGACCGAGCTGTTCGACATCGCCACCGGCACGGTGGGTGCCCGGCTGCCCGGCGTACCCCTGTCGGTGGAGACCTCGCCGGCCACCGCGACCCCGGACCGGCTCGCGGTGCTGGCCGCGCACGGCGCCACCCGGGTGAGCATCGGGGTGCAGAGTTTCCTCGACGCGGAGGCCCGCGCCGCCGGCCGCCCGCAGCGCCGCACGGAGGTGGAGACCGCACTCGCCGCGATCCGGGACGCCCGGATCCCGGTGCTCAACATCGACCTGATCTACGGCATCGACGGGCAGACCGCCGACACCTGGCGGACCAGCCTCGACGCGGCGCTGGCCTGGCGGCCCGAGGAGCTCTACCTCTACCCGCTGTACGTCCGGCCGCTCACCGGGCTGGGACGCCGGGCGCACGGGCGCGCCGACTGGGACGCCCAGCGGCTCGCCCTCTACGAACAGGCGGTGCAGACGCTCGGCGCGGCCGGGTACCGGCAGGAGTCCATGCGGCAGTTCCGCCGCGCCGACGCGCCGGTCCCCGACGGCCCGGACTACTGCTGCCAGGACGACGGCATGGTCGGCCTGGGCTGCGGCGCCCGCTCCTACACCACCTCGCTGCACTACTCCTTCGACTACGCGGTCAGCGTGTCGCAGGTGCGCGCGGTGCTCGACGACTACCTGGCCCGGCCGGCCGAGGACTTCCGGCACGCGGAGTTCGGGTACCGCCTCGACGACACCGAGCAGCGCCGGCGGTGGCTGCTCAAGTCGCTGCTGCGCGCCGACGGCGTCGACCCGGTCGCCTACCGGGCGCGCTTCGGCCGCCCACCCGTCGACGACTTCCCTCAGCTGGGGATGCTCGTCGAGCGCGGCTGGGCCGACGGCGGCGGGTCACGGCTCACGCCGGCCGGCCTGGCCCGCTCCGACGCCGTCGGCCCCTGGCTGAGCTCCGCCGAGGTCCGCGCGGCGATGACCGGGTACGTGCCCCGGTGAACCTGGAGATCCTCTACCGCGGGCCCCTGGCCAGCTGCAACTACGACTGCCCGTACTGCCCGTTCGCCAAGCGGCACGACCCGCCGGAGCTGCTCCGGGAGGACCGGGCCGCGCTGGCGCGGTTCACCGACTGGGTGACGTCGACCCGCGACCTGCGGCTGTCGGTACTGTTCACGCCCTGGGGCGAGGGGCTGACCCGCCGCTGGTACCGGGAGACGATGGTGGCGCTGTCCCACCTGCCGCACGTGGACCGGGTGGTCATCCAGACCAACCTCGCCACCCGCGTCGACTGGCTGGCCGACGCCGACGCCCGCTCCGCCGCGCTCTGGACGACGTACCACCCGGGGCAGGTGACCCGGGAGCGGTTCCTGGCCCGCTGCGCCCGCCTGTCGGAGCTGGGCATCCGGTACTCGGTCGGGGTGGTCGGCCTGCCGGAACACCTCGACGAGGCGCGGGCGCTGCGCGCCGCCCTCCCCGCCGAGGTCTACCTGTGGGTGAACGCCGCCGAGGGACGGCGATACCCCGCCGCCGAGGAGGCGACCTGGACGGAGCTGGACCCGCACTTCGGGTACAGCGTCCGGCCGCATCTGTCGCTGGGCCGGCCCTGCCACGCCGGCGAGTCGGCCATCTCCGTGCTCGGCGACGGCACGGTACGCCGCTGCCACTTCGTCCCCGCCCCGATCGGCAACCTGTACGACGGGTCGTGGCGGGCCGCCCTGCGGCCCCGGCCGTGCGTCAACGCGATCTGCGACTGCCACATCGGGTACGTCCACCTGAAGCCGCTCGGGCTGCGCGACGTCTTCGCCGGCGGACTGCTGGAACGCATCCCGGCCGCCTGGCCACCGGTACGCCCACCCGCGCCGACCGCCGTTGTGTCGCCACCTCCGGCCTGACCGGACGCGCGCGTGATCGGCGTGGACGTCTGGCGTCGGTGACAGCACCGGCCGTCGGGGTGCCGCCACGCCCACCGGCCGGCGGGGTCACGAGAGGGCGCGGGCCAGCTCGGTCCGGGAGCGGATGCCGAGCCGGTGGAAGATGTTGCGCAGGTGGTGGTCGACCGTCCGGGTGGAGAGGAACATCCGGGCGGCGATCTCCCGGTTGGTGGCCCCCTCGGCGACCAGTTGGGCGATCCGTAGCTGCTGTCCGGTCAGCAGTCGCGCCGCCGACCGGTCCGGCGCGCCGACCGACTCCCCGGCCGCCCGCAGCTCGGCGGCCGCCTGCTCCGCCCAGGTGGTCGCGCCGATCAGGGTGAACGTCTCCCGGGCCTCGTGCAGGTACTCCCGGGCGGCGCGGGGCCGGCGGCTGCGGCGCAGCTCCCGGCCGAGCAGCAACCCGGTGCGAGCCCGTTCGAAGGCGCCGGCGTCCGCCGGGTGCAGCCGCAGGGCGGCCCGGAACTCCCGCTCGGCCTCGGCGCTGCCCCGGGGCGCGAGCAGCGCGTGGCAGCGCGCGGAGAGGGCGCGGCGCGACGGGCTCGCCGTGCTGCTGGCCCAGCGGTCGAAGACGGCGAGCGCGGCGCAGGCCGCCGGCCGGTCCGCGCCGCCGGCGGCGGCCTCGACCAGGTACGGGGTGGCCATCACCTGCACCAGCACCTGCCCCCGGCCGGTGCCCGGGCGGGCCAACGCGGTCAGCCGCGCCGCCGCGGCGGCGTGCCGGCCGTCGGCCAGGTCGAGTACGGCCAGCGCCCACTGGGCGAGGGCGCGCGGCCGGCTGTGCCCGCCCGGATCCTCGCCGATCTCGCGGATCCGTCGCAGGCTGGTGTCCCGGTCGGCGCGGACCGCGGCCAGCACCGCGAGCATGCCCAGGTGCACCCCGGCCCAGTTGTGCTGGCCTGTGTCCCGGGCGACCCGTAGTCCCTCCCGTGAGGTGTCGGCCGCCGTGTCGTGCCGACCCAGCCAGTACTCGGCGGCCGCCCGCAGCTCCAGCGCGCGCGGCAGGGCGCACCGCTCGTCCCGATCGTGGGCCAGCTCGACGGCGCGCTGGGCGAGCCGGTGCGCCGCGCCGTCCACCGCCACCAGCAGGCCGGCCGCCGCCGCGCAGCTCAGGGCCGCCGGGGTGAGCGCCGGGCCGGCGAGTTGTCCACCGAGGACGACCGCGCGGCGCAGCGCCGGGCCGGCCCGCTCGTGATCGCCCCGCAGGGTCGCCCCGACTCCGGTGACGTAGGCGCTGAGCAGCTCGGTCGCCGGCGGGTCGTCGGGGCGGCGCAGCGGCTCCGCCCGCCGGGCCACCTCGGCGTAGCGGTACTGGTCGCCGGAGTAGCAGACCGCCTCGCCGGCCCGGACCAGCGCGCCGAGGGCGAGCGTGCGGTCGGTGTCCGCCAGGGTGTCCGCGGCGGCCAGCAGCGCGGTCAGCGCGGACCGGGCCGGACCGGCGCGCAGGTCCAGCTCCCCCCGCAGCAGCTCGGCCGGGCCGGTCACGGTGGGCGCGACGACGGCGGGCAGGCTGCCCAGCAGTACGCGGGCCCGATGCGACCGGCCTGCCGACCAGGCGTACCGCGCGGCGGTCACCAGTCGGGCCGCGGCGCGGGTCGGGTCGTCGCTGAGTTCGGCGGCGCGTTGCAGCGCCGCGGAGGCGGCGTCCCCGCTCCCGCCGTCGATGGCGGCCTGTTCCAGCTCCGCCGCCAGGACCGGGTCGGGGCCCTCGGCGGCGGCGGCGAGGTGCGCGGCCCGGCGCAGCCGCTGCCCGGGACGGTCGAGCACCCCGGCGAGCAGCAGGTGCGCGGCGCGCCGCTCGGCCAGCGGGGCGGCGCCGCGCACCATGGCGCGGGCCAGCGGCTGCGGGAAGGTGACCCGGGGCCCCTCGACGCGGAGCAGGCCGGCGAGTTCGGCCGGCGCGAGGGCCTCGACGGTGGCACCGGCGGCCCGCGCCGCCCGGACCAGGGTGCCCGGCTCCCCCTCCTCGTCGAGCGCGGCGAGCAGCAGAACCCGCCGGGCCGCGGCCGGCAACCGCTCCAGCCGGGCCCGGTAGGCACGGCCCAGTCCGCCGTCGGCCGGAGGCGCCGTGGGCGCCGGCTCCTCGCCCCGGCACTGGCCGGGGGTGAGCACCCCGGCGAGGTCGACCAGGGCCTGCGGGTTGCCCCCGGCGACCGCGCCGAGCACCGCCGCCACCGACGGCGCGACCGGCTGCCCGGGCAGCCGGTCGGCGAGCAGCGCGGCACCGTCGCGGTCGTCGAGTGGGCGGAGCCGGTGGTGGGGTACGCCACCGACCGGGGCGTCCGCCGCCGTGGTGAGCAGGACCGCGACCCGCAGGGGGCGCAGGCGCCGGGCGACGAACGCCAGCACCTCGGTGGTCGCCTGGTCACCCCGGTCGACGTCGTCCATGGTGCACAGCACGGGGCGGTCCCGGGCCGCGGCGGCGAGCAGCCCCAGCACGGCCATGGACAGGGCCAGCCGCCGGTGGGCGGGGCAGCCCCCGCCGGCCAACGCGTGCCGCAGCACCCGCCGGTGCTGGGCGGGGAGGACCCGGGCCCGGTCCAGCACCGGCTCCAGCAGGCGTTGCAGTCCCGCGTACGGCAGCGCCGCCTCCTCCGCCAGCCCCGTCGCCGCCAGGAGGGTGCACCCCTCGGCGTGCCGGTGCGCGTACTCGATCAGGGCGGTGCGGCCGGAGCCGGGCTCGCCCTGCAGCAGCAGCGCTCCCCCGCCGCCGGGCAGGTCGTCCAGCAGGCGCCGGATGGCGGCGCATTCGTCGTCCCGGCCCCGCAGCACGGTTATTTGCACTGGTGATGCAGTAACCATCCATCGAGTGTCACGTATCGGCAACCCGTTGGAAAGAGTCGGCGGCTCCACGCCCTTCCGGCCGGGTTTGTCGACAGTGGTAGTGCGCCTTCCGAGACCGGGCGGTCGGACGGGCCGGACGGGCGGGGCGGCCGCCGAGGTGGCGGCCGCCCCGAGGAGCGTCAGGCGCTCGGGCAGGTGTTGCGGTACTCCTCGATCGCCAGGCCGCTCGGGCCAGGGCAGAGGAACTGCTCGTAGCGGGTGTCGTTGTCGACGAACCGCTTCAACCAGGCCACCATCTGCCGCGCGGTGGGCGTGTTCACCGACTGCGGGAAGAAGTGGCTCGCCCCGTTGAGCTCCAGGTACGCCTTCTCCGACGAGGCCGGGATGCTGCTGTAGAACGGCTCCGAGTGCGACGAGACCGGCGCGACGGTGTCGCTCTCGCCGCCGACGATCAGCGTCGGCACCCGTACATCGGACCAGGTCTTGTCCGTATTCCACGGTGCCAGCGGCACCGCGGCCTGAAGCGACGGCCGGGCGACGGCGGCTTCGAGGCTGCCCCCGCCGCCCATCGAGTGCCCCGAGACGGCGAGCCGGGTGCCGTCGATCCGGCCCCGCACCGAACTGCGCTGCACCAGATAGTCGAGCGCGGCGAGCAGTTGCCGGCCGCGGCTGTCCGGCTGGTCGAAGCGGCTGTTGGTCTCGATGCCGATCACCACGAACCCGTGCGAGGCGATCCGGGGGCCCAGCCAGCTGATGCTGGACCAGGCGGCGGTGTAGCCGGGCGAGATGGCGACGGCCCCGAAGGTGCCCTCGCTGGTGCTGGTCGGGTAGTAGATGACTCCCCCACCGAAGCCGGTCACGCTGAACGACGAGACGCTCTGCGACGCGGTGGCGAAGGGACCGCGGCTGGCCTCCAGGAGCGCAACGGTCGGGACGGGACCACGCTCGTACGGGTTCTCGGCGGCCTGGGCGGCCGGCGACGCGGCCAGGCCACCGACCGTGGCCAGGACGGCCGCGACGGCCAGGGCGGCGGCGCGGACGGCGGAACGGGGACGGGTGGTGTTGGTTGGTGATGACACGTCGGGCACTCCCTGCGGTCGGGGCATATCGACGTGGATCAGTGTTCGGCGGCGTGGGCGGCCCCCGCATCGGTGAAATCACCAGTCCCCCGGGCGGCGGTGACGCCGGCCCCACTGGACGGTCGTGCCCGTGCGGCGTCATCGGCAGCGGCGCGTCGAGCGCCTCGGCGGCGGCGTGCCCGCTTCGGTCGCTTGTCGCCCGCCGGACGACGACGCGGTCAGCGCTCCTCGGCGTAGTGGGAGTGGACCGCCGGTTGGCCGGTGTAGTTGGGGCCCGCGCGGTCGTCGGCGCCAAGGAAACGGTACGGGAGGCGGACCTCGCGGCGACCGGTGCGGCTGATCCGGCGGCGGCGGGAATCGTAGGTGAAGCCGGCGGCGACCAGCAGCGTGGTGAGGCGTCGCCCGGCGGGGCGCCCGTCGGCGAGCCGGATGCTGGACAGGTCCAGGTCGGCCACGAACCGGCCCTCGGGCGTCAACCAGTCGGCGGCGCGGGCCAGGACGGCGAGCTTGTCCCCGACGTAGTGCAGTCCGTGCAGGCAGGTGACCAGGTCGAACGGCCGGTCCGGCGCCCAGGTGGCGACGGAGGCGCAGACCAGCCGCAGGTTCGCCGGCGGTGTCGGCACCGGGTCGAACGCGTCCACGAGGTCGACCCCGACGAGGGCGGTACGCCCGGCCACCCCCATCCCACGCAGCTGCCCGGCCGCCTGGATCAGGGCCCGGCCCGTACCGCAGCAGAGGTCCAGCCAGCCGGCGGTGGCGGCGCCGGCGAGCCGGTCGGTGAGCACGTCGACGGGGTTGAAGCCCAGCTCACGGGCGTAGCTGTTGACCCCGGCGAGCTGCCGTTCGCGGTTCATGGCGTTGTTGGCCACCACCGCCGAGCGTTCCAGCGCCGCGGTGCTCAGCAGTGCGACGCCCGGCCGGCGATCGATCCTCACGCGCTCATCCTGGGCTGGTCGGGCCCCACCGACGAGCGCCGGGGATCGACGGGCGGCG
Source organism: Micromonospora sp. CPCC 205739 (assembly GCF_036906795.1). NCBI lineage: Bacteria > Bacillati > Actinomycetota > Actinomycetes > Micromonosporales > Micromonosporaceae > Micromonospora > Micromonospora sp. CPCC 205739. The sequence goes on from NZ_JBAKHS010000021.1 coordinate 25,483, forward strand.
GCGGGAGCTGTCGGTCGTGCAGGCGGCTCAGCAGGGCCAGGGCGGTGACCGCGCCGAGCAGCGCCAGGAACATGTCCCACTGGGTGTCCCAGACGTCGCCCTGGGTGGCGAGGAAGTCGTCGGCGGCCGCGCCCGCGGCGAGCGCCGACCACCACTCGAACATCTCGAACAGGGCGCTGAAGGCCAGGCAGGCGCAGACCACGAGCGGTGCCAGCCACCGGCTGCCCCGCAGCGGCGACCGGCGGACGAGGATCTCCCGGACCAGGATGGCCGGTACGAAGCCCTGCGCGAAGTGGCCGAGCCGGTCGTACGGGTTGCGGGACAGGTCGAACACGTCCCGCGCCCAGTTGCCCACCGGGGTACGCGCGTAGGTGTGGTGGCCGCCGACGATGAGGATCGTCGCGTGCACCGCGAGCAGGCAGCACAGCAGGGTGGTGAGCGGGAAGCGACGCCAGGTGAGCAGCAGCACGGGGATGGCGACGATCACCCACACCGTCTCCAGCAGCCAGGTCAGCCGGTCGTACGGTCGGATGCCGGAGAGGACCAGCGCGACGAGGACGAGGCCCAGCAGTGCCGGCGGGAGGAGGGCACGGGCTCGGGTCACCGGCGTCCGCCTGTTCGTGAAAGGGCGGCCGGTCGCCGTCCGGGACGCCGACGATAGCAGCGCCCTCGTCGACCCCGGGTCGCGCTGACCGGTGCGTCAGCCGGCGTCGGTGTCGTCGCGCGTCCCACCGGTGCTCTCCCTGACCGCGAGCCGGAACGGCAGGTGCAGGTCCGCCGGGGGTGCCAGCGGCGCCCCCTCGATCAGCGCGACCAGCCGCTGGACGGCGAACCGTCCGATGTGCTCCTTGTCCGGGGCGATGGTGGTCAGGGTGGGCGTGCTGAAGCGACCCTCCTCGATGTCGTCGATGCCCGCCACCGCGATGTCCACCGGCACCCGGCGGCCCGCCTCACCGATGGCCCGGATGGCGCCGATCGCGACGAGGTCGTTGTAGCCGAAGACGGCGTCCGGGGGCGGGTCGAGGGCGAGCAGGTGGCGCATGGCGAGCAGTCCGTCCCGGCGGCCGAACTGCTCGGTGGCCACCACCAGCCGCGCGTCGACCGGCAGCCCGGCCGCCGTCAGCGCCTCCTGGTAGCCGCGCAGCCGCAGGTGTGCCGACTGCCGGTCCTGCCCGTCCCCGGCGCCGATGAAGGCGATCCGGCGCCGGCCGAGAGCGAGCAGGTGCTCGACCACGGCGCGGCTGGCGGCGACGTTGTCGATCGCGATGTGGTCGTGGGGCACGTCGTAGACGCCCTCGCCGATCAGCACGAGCGGGACGGTGCCGGTACGGGCGAGCACGTCGTCGCGGGTGATGCGGACCGGGCTGAAGATCAGGCCGTCGATGATGTGGCGGCGGGAGCCGTCCAGCAGCATCAGCTCCAGGTCGCGGTCCGCGCCGCTGCTCTCCATCACCAGCGTGTAGCCGAGGCCGGCCGCCTCCCGGATCGCCGCGTCGGCCAGTTCGGCGAAGTACGGGTTGTTCAGCTCCGGGATGGCCAGGGCGATGATGCCGGTACGCCCGCGGCGCAGGTGGCGGGCGCTGAGGTTGGGGGTGTAGCCCAGCTCGTCGATCGCCTGCTGCACCCGGCGCCGGGTCTGTTCGCCGACCGGCCGGTAGCCGTTGACGACGTTGGAGACGGTGGCCAGGGACACCCCGGCCCGCTGGGCGATGTCCTTCAGGCTGACGCCCACGTACCACCTGCCTCGGCCGGACGGGTCACGGCCGTCACCGTAGCCGTCGCACCTTGCTGAGGTACGTCTGGGTGACCACCACGACCAGCAGGAACACCCCGCTCACCACGGACTGGATCGACGAGGTGAGGTTGCCGATCTGGTTGATCACGTTCTGGATCACGCCGAGCAGCAGCACCCCGCACAGCGTCCCACTGACGCTGCCGGCGCCACCGATGAGCAGCGTTCCCCCGATGACGACCGCGGCGATCGCGTCCAGTTCCATGCCGACGCCGAGGATGGTGACCCCGGACCCGAGCCGGGCGGCGTTGAGGACCCCGGCGAATCCGGCCAGAAGCGCGCTGAGCACGTAGGTCAGCGTCTTCAGCCGGGCGACCGGCAGCCCCATCAGCCCGGCGGCCTCCTCGTTGCCGCCGAGGGCGAAGACGGCCTGGCCGTACCGGCTGCGTTGCAGCAGCACGGCCGCGGCGACGCAGAGCAGCACGGCCAGGTACACCGGCCAGCCGATGCCGAAGAGGGTGCCCCGGCCGACGTCGAGCAGCACGGAGTCGCGGGGCACCAGGTACGTCCGGGCGCCCTCGTCGGTCACGGCGAGGAGCAGGCCACGGGCGCCCAACAGGCTGGCCAGCGTGACGATGAAGGGGGCCAGCCCGGCCCGGGCGATGACCAGCCCGTTGAGCAGGCCGATGGCGCCGCAGACGGCGAGCGGCAGCAGGACCGCCGGCAGCGCGCCCCACTGGCTGGCCCAGGCGGCGAGCACCCCGCCGAGGGCGAAGACCGATCCCACGGAGAGGTCGATCCCACCGCCGATGATCACGAAGGTCATGCCGAGCGCGACGATGGCCAGCGTCGACGACTGGATGGCGATGCCGGCGAGGTTGCCGGCGGTGGCGAACGACTCGAAGAGCAGCGCCGCGACGGCGCTGGCGAGCAGCAGCACGGCCAGGGCGCCGTGCCGCTGCGCCAGCGCGGCGATCCGCTCGGTCCCGGCGACCCGGGAGGTGGGCAGCTGCGCCGTGTCGCCGGTCGCGACGTGGGCCGTGGTGCCGGTGGTCATCGCGTCCTCCGTTGCTGGGCGACGTAGACGGCGATCAGGATGATGACGGCCTGCACCATCTGCGCCGTGGAGTCGGGCAGGTCGTGCTTGATCAGGGTGGCCCGGAGCAGCTGCATGAGCAGCGCGCCGGCGACCGTGCCGAGCACCCGGACCCGGCCGCCGGAGAGCGGCGTACCCCCGACGACGACCGCGGTGATCGCGGACAGCTCGATCAGGTTGCCGATGGCCGACGGGTCGCTGGCGGTGAGTCGGGCGGTGGCGAGGACCCCGGCCAGGGCGGCGAAGACCCCGCTGAGCACGTAGGTGACGACGAGGACCCGGCGGACCGGCAGCCCGGCCAGCTGGGCGGCGGCCCGGTTGCCGCCGATGGCGACGAGCTGCCGGCCGTACGTGGTGCGGTGCACGGTGAATCCGATCAGGACGGCCAGCACGACGGCGACCCAGGCGACCACGGGCAGCCCGAGGAGTTCGTCGGTGCCGAGGGCGAGCAGGTCCGGGTTGCGGATCTGCTTGAGCTGGCCGTCGGCGATGACCAGGGCCAGGCCCCGCCCGGCGACCAGCAGGGCGAGCGTGGCGACGATCGGTTGCAGGCCGACCACGGCGACGAGGGTGCCGTTGAGCACGCCGGCCGCCGCCCCGGCCAGCAGGGCCATGGCGACCGCGGGCCACAGCCCGAAGCCGAGGTACAGCGGCAGGACGGCGGCGGCCAGGGCCATCACCGAGCCGACCGACAGGTCGATGCCCTCGCTGCCGATGACCAGGGCGATGCCGAGCGCCACGATCACCACCGGGGCCACCTGCACCAGTTGCGTGCGGAGGTTGGCCAGCTCCAGGAAGTTGTCGGTGAAGACGGCGTTGAACAGCAGCAGCGCGCCGACGGCGACGTACACCCCGACGTCGCGGACCCGGCGGGTGAGCGCGGCCCGGTCGGGCGCGGTACGCGCGGCGACGCTGCGTTCAGCGGTGCTCATCGGCGGCCTCCTCCGGCGCGGCCAGGGTGGCCAGGATGGCCGGTTCGGAGACCTCGTCACCGGCCAGCTCGCCGACCACGGCGCCGGCCCGCAGCACCACCACCCGGTCGGCGCCCTCCACGAGTTCCTCCAGGTCGGAGGAGATGAGGACGACGCCCAGGCCGTCGCGGGCCAGCTCACCGACGAGCCGCTGCACCTCCGCCTTGGCGCCGACATCGATGCCCCGGGTGGGTTCGTCGAGCAGCAGCAGGCGGGGGTTGAGGCACAGCCAGCGCGCCAGCAGCACCTTCTGCTGGTTGCCGCCGGAGAGGTCACCGACCCGCTGCTCCGGGCTGGCCGCCCGGATGCGCAGCCGGGTCATGAACGTCTCGACGATCCGGTCCTGTCGGGCCCGGGAGACCACCCCGGCGCGGGCCAGCCGCGGCATGGCGGCCAGCACGATGTTCTCGCGTACGGACAGCTCGGGGATGATGCCCTCGGCCTTGCGGTCCTCGGGCAGCAGCGCCACGCCGGCGCGCAGCGCGCGCCGGGGGGTGGGCCGGCGCAGCCGCCGTCCGGCGACGGTCACCGTGCCCGCGTCCAGCGGCAGCGCCCCGACGATCGCCTTGGCGGTCTCGGAGCGGCCGGAGCCGAGCAGTCCACCGAGGCCGGTGACCTCGCCGGGCCGGACGGTGAAGGAGACGTCGTGCAGCAGGTGCCGCTTGCGCAGCCCCGCCACGCGCAGCACCGGTTCGCCGTCGCGGGCGGCGTGGTCGCCGGTGAAGCCCGTCACGCCGTCGCGGCGGACCTCGGCCAGGTCCCGGCCCAGCATGGCCGAGACGAGCCGGAGGCGGTCGAGGCCGGCCAGCGCCCCGGTGTGCACGACCCGGCCGTCGCGCAGCACGGTCACCCGATCGCAGAGCTGGTAGAGCTCGTCGAGACGGTGACTGACGTAGACCACCGCGATGCCCCGGGCGCTGAGCCGGCGGACCAGCCCGAACAGCGTCTGCACCTCGCGCGGCTCCAGCGAGGAGGTCGGCTCGTCCATGACGAGCACCTTCGCGTCGACGGCGACGGCGCGGGCGAGGGCGACCATCTGCTGCGCGCCCAGGCTCATCGACCGCAGCGGCCGGGTCACGTCGACGTCGACGCCGTACCGGGCGAGCACCTCGGTCGCCTCCCGGTTCATCCGGCCGACGTCGAGGAGGCCGAACCGGCGGGGCTCCCGCCCCAGGAAGAGGTTGCGGGCGATGCTCAGCAGCGGGATGAGGTTGACCTCCTGGTAGATGGTCGAGATGCCGGCGCGCTGGGCGTCCAGCGGCCGACCGAAGGTGACCGGCCCGCCCCGGTAGCGGATCTCGCCGGAGTCGGCCTGGTAGACGCCGGTGATCACCTTGATCAGGGTGGACTTGCCGGCGCCGTTCTCGCCGACCAGGGCGTGCACCTCGCCGGGCGCGACGCTCAGGCTCACGCCGTCCAGGGCGCGGACGCCGCGGAAGTGTTTGCTGACGTCGCGCACCTCGAGCACGGGTGCGGCGTCGGTCTCGGTCATGTCGGTGGCCCCTCTGCGACGGTGACGGAGCGGGTGCCGGCGCTCCGGCGCGTGGGCGCGCCGGAGCGCCGGTCGGTGCGTCAGTACGCGCCGGCCAACGACTCCCGGGCGTTGGCGGAGTCGTACTCGCGGTCGGAGATGATGACGTTCTCGGGAATCGCGGTGCCGGCGTAGAAGTCCTGGGCGGTCTTGAAGGCCAGCGGACCGAAGCGCGGGTTGGACTCGATGACGGCGTTGATCGTGCCGTCGACGATCGCCTGGACGGCGTTGCGGGTCCCGTCGATCGAGACGATCTTGACGTCCTTGCCGGGGTTCTTGCCGGCCGACCGCAGGGCGGTCACCGCGCCGAGCGCCATCTCGTCGTTCTCGGCGTAGACCGCGGTGATGTCGGGGTTGCTGGAGATGAGCTGCTCCATGACGGCCTGGCCCTTGTCACGGGCGAACTCGCCGGTCTGCTGGGCGGCGATCTGCAGCCCGGGCGCCTTCGCCTTCACCTGCTCGACGAAGCCGTTGGTCCGGTCGGTGGTGACGTTGTTGCCGGACGAGCCGAGCAGGATGGCCACCTTGCCGGTCCCGCCGGTCACCTTGATCATCGCGTCGGCCGCCCGCTTGCCCTGCTCGACGAAGTTGGAGCCGAGGAAGGCCAGGTAGTCCTTGCAGGGCGCGGCGTTGATCTTGCGGTCGATGGTGAGCACCGGGACCTTCTTCGCCGCGGCCGCCTGCAACGCGGGCTCCAACCCGTCGGAGTTCAGCGGCGCGACGATGAGGAACTGCGCGCCCTGCGCCAGCATGTCCTGGATGTCGCTGATCTGCTTGGACAGTTGCGACTGGGCGTTGGTGACCAGCAGCTTTTTCACGCCGATCTTCGCGGCCTCGTCCCGGATGGACTGCGTCTCGGCGATCCGGAACGGGTTCGCCTCCTTTTCGGACTGGGAGAAGCCGACGACCGCGTCGGCCAGGTCGAGCTTGCCGGCGCCGTACTGCTGCAGGGTGCAGCCGGCGCCACCCGGGGTGCTGCTGGCCACGACCTGCTGGCCCTCGCTGCCGGCCGGGGCCGGGGCGTCCTCGCTCTCGCTCTTCGTGCAGCCGGTGAGCACTGCGGCGCCGGCGATCAGGGCGACGGTCGCGTTCGCCAGAACGCGGATCCTGATGGTCATCCGTTGCTCCTCGTACGCGGTGGGGTGGGGGGTCGGACGGTGCCGACGGGCGTATCCGTGCAGGCGAATCCCGCCCGCGGAGCGGCCCTTTCCGCGCTGGTGAACGCGCCCAGGACATTGATGAACAGGCATTGACCGACCGTCCACGGGAGGCCTATAACGTTATACATACGTTCACGGATGTCAATAAGATCCTCCGTCAGCGCCGTCGATGGGTCCCCACCGGCATCCGCCCCGCCCGGCACCCGTCCGCCGTCCCCCCACCGAAGACGGAGACGCCATGAGACAACGCGTCCACCCCCGCCCGCCCTGGATCCGATCGCTGCTGGCCGTGGCCACACTGGTCGCTGGTCTGCTGGTCGCGGCCCCGGCCGCCCAGGCGGTCCCCGCGAAGACCCCGCCCCTGACCACGCCCTGGACCGCCCAGGCGCTCTCCGGCACGCCGCTGCCGGAGTACCCGCGCCCCCAGATGACCCGCCCCGACTGGCAGAACCTCAACGGCGAGTGGCAACTGCGGCAGTCCGCGACCGACGACCCGCCCCAGTTCGGCACCACCCTGCCCGAACGGGTCAACGTCCCCTTCCCGGTGGAGTCGGCGCTGTCCGGGGTGCGCCGCTCCCCCGGCGACGACCGCAGCTGGCTGTACTACCGGCGCCTGTTCACCGTCCCGGCGGGCTGGGCCGGCCGACAGGTGCAGCTGCACTTCGGTGCCGTCGACTGGCAGACCACCGTCTGGGTCAACGGCGTGCAGGTCGGCAGCCACACCGGGGGCTACGACGCGTTCACCTTCGACGTCACCGCCCGCCTCAACGGCGGCAGCAACGAACTCGTCGTCAAGGTCTTCGACCCCAGCGACAGCCGGCAGAACGGCACCCTGCCCCCGATCGGCAAGCAGACCAGGACCCCCGGCGGCATCTTCTACACCCCCAGCTCCGGCATCTGGCAGACCGTCTGGCTGGAGCCCACCCCTGCCGCCTCGATCAGCAGCGTCGACCTCTACCCGAGCCTCGCCGACAACCGGTTGCGGGTGCGGGTCTTCACCCGCGGGAACGTCAGCGGACACAGCGTCCTGGCCGAGGCCCTCGACGGCAGCACCGTCGTCGGCTCGGCCACCGGCGGCTTCACTGAGTTCTCGGTGCCGGTGCCGAACGCGCGCCGCTGGTCCCCCGACGACCCGTTCCTGTACCACCTGCGGGTCACCCTGCGCGGCAGCGGCGGGGCGACCGTGGACCGGACGACCCACTACTTCGGCATGCGGGAGATCACCACCGGCCTGGTCAACGGGGTGCTGCGGCCGAAGCTCAACGGCCAGTTCGTGTTCCAGGTCGGCACCCTGGACCAGGGGTACTGGCCCGACGGGATCTACACCGCGCCCACCGACGCGGCGCTCGCCTTCGACCTGCAGAAGCACAAGGACCTCGGCTTCAACATGGTCCGCAAGCACATCAAGGTGGAGCCGCAGCGCTGGTTCTACCACGCCGACCGCCTCGGCCTGCTGGTCTGGCAGGACGTCCCCTCGCTCACCGCGCAGGACGTCAACCCCACCGACGCCCAGCAGGCCCAGTTCGAGGCGGAGGCCCGCGAGATCGTCGACGAGCATCGCAGCTCACCGGCGGTGGTCGCGTACACGGTCTACAACGAGGGCTGGGGCGAGCGCGCGCTGGCCGACACCCGGCGGGTGGGCCAGGCGGTCAAGGACCAGGACCCGACCCGGCTGGTCAACACGCACAGCGGGTACAACTGCTGCCAGTCCCTCGGCAACCCCGGCAACGGCGACATCGACGACTGGCACGTCTACGTCGGCCCGGACTCGCCGCAGCCCTCGGGCAGCCGGATCGCCGTGCTCGGCGAGTTCGGCGGGCTGGGACTGCGTACCCCGAGGCACGAGTACAGCCCCAACGGCAACTTCCTGGCCTACGAGTGGCAGCCCGACTCGACGGCGCTGACCAACCGGTACGTCGGCCTGGTGCAGGGCAGCCGCAACCTGATGATCGGCCGGGGCCTGAGCGCGTCGGTGTACACCGAGATCACCGACGTGGAGGGCGAACTCAACGGCTTCCTCACCTACGACCGCCAGGTCGTCAAGATGGACCAGGCCCGGGTCCGGCAGGCGAACCAGGAGTTGATCGCCGCCTCGAAGGCGCTCGGCAACTCCACGCCGGTCGCCCTGCCGGTGGGGCAGCGCCGCTCGTTGCGGGTGACCACGCCCGGCTACACCGACCGCTACCTGCGGCACCGCGACAGCCTGGCCTACACCGAGGTGGTGACCGCCGCCAGCCCGGCGCTGCTCAAGGCCGACGCGACGTACACGATCCGGGCGGGGCTGGCCGACGCCACCTGCTACTCGTTCGAGTCGGTGAACTACCCCGGGCAGTACCTGCGCCACGCCTACTCCCGGGTGCGCAACTCGCCCGACGACGGCTCGGCCCTGATGCGCGCCGACGCGACCTGGTGCGCGCGCACCGGGTTGACCGGCAGCGGGGTCTCGCTGGAGTCGTACAACTTCCGGGGCTCGTACCTGCGCCACTACGACTCGCAGGTGTGGCTGAGCAACGGGGCGGGCGGCGACGCCTGGAACACCCCGACCATGTGGACGGCGGACAGCACCTGGACCGTCGCCGAGCCGTGGGCGCCCTGACCCCGGTCGGGCGGTGACCCGCTCCGCCGGTCGGCTCGCTCGTCGGAGCCGGCCGGTGGAGCGGGCGCGCCCTCGCCGGGGAACCGTCGGGGCTACCTTCCGGTGCGGGGTCAGGTGCGGTCGGCTGCCGGCGGCTGGTGCCGGTGCGGCCGGTTGCGCACGACGGCGAGCGCGAGGACGGCGGCGGCGAGGAAGACGACGGCGTTGACCCGCAGGCCGGCCTGCACACCGGCGGTGAGGGACTCGGCGAGCGCCTGCCGCACCGGCCCGGGCGGCGTCTCGGTGCCGGTGGCGCCGGCCGTCACGGCCGCCTGCACCGCGGTGCGGGTGGCTTCGGGTACGCCGTGGGCGGCGAGCCGGCCCGGCAGGTCGGCGATCAGCGTGGTGCTGAGCAGGGTGCCCAGCAGCGACGCGCCCGTCACGGCGCCGAGCTGGCGGGCGGTGTTGACCGCCGCGGAGGCCATACCGGCCTGGGCGGGAGCGACGCTGGCCAGTGCCGCCGCGGTGGCCGGCGCGACGACCAGGGCGCAGGCCGCGCCGAAGAGCGCGAGCAGGGGCCAGCTGTGGCTGAACGGGGTGCTCGGCGTGTGGGTGGAGAGGCCGAGGCTGGCCAGGCCGCCGAGGAGCAGGCCGAGGGTGAGCGGCGCCTTGAAGCCGGTACGGCGGATCGCCCGACCGGCGACGAAGGCGGTGAGCGCGTAGAGGCCGAACACCGCCAGCATCCGCCAGCCGGTGTCCAGCGGGCTGAGCGCCTGGGCGCGCTCGTGGAAGAGCACGAGCAGGATCGACACGCCGGTGAAGCCGAACAGCGACACGGCGGCGACGACCATGACGGCGCTGAAGGAGGCCGACCGGAACAGCCGCACGTCGAGCATCGGCGCGGCGGTGCGCAGCTCGACCAGGACGAAGGCGACGAGTCCGGCGACCGCGGTCAGCCACGCGGCCGCCACCGTCGGGCTGGTCCAGCCGTGCCGACCGCCCTCGATCAGGGCGTAGACGACGGCGGCGACGGTGAGCGTGCCCAGCAGCAGGCCGGGCAGGTCGAGACGGCTGGCCGGCTGCCGCGACTCGGCCACCCAGAAGGTGGTGACGGCGAGGGTGACCACGCCCAGCACCACCGTGGACAGGAAGACGCTGTGCCAGTGGAAGTGCGCCAGCAGCGTCCCGGCGATCACCGGGCCCACCGCCAGGCCGACGCCGGACGCCGCCGCCCAGGCGGTGATCACTTCGGTACGGCGGTGCGGGTCGGTGAAGGTCACCCCGAGGATCGCCAGGCTGTTCGCCAGGATCAGCGCACCGCCCGCACCGGCCACGAGCTGCCCGGCGATGACCCAGCCGGGGGCGGTGGCCAGGGCGACCAGCGCAGCCCCGGCCATCATGGCCGCGACGCCGGCGCTGAACATCCGCTTGCGCCCGTACCGGTTGCCGAGCGTGGCGGCGGAGAGCACGAGGCTGGCCAGCACCAGGGTGTAGGCGCTGGGGATCCAGACCAGGGTCGTCGGATCGACCCGCAGGTCCCGCTGGATCGTGGTGAGCGTGGAGACGGTGGCGGTGAGCTGGAGGAAGGTGACCAACGAGCCCAGGCACATGGCGACGAGGGTCGCCGGGTGTGAGCCCCGTACGGGGGCCTTGCGCGCCGGCGCTGCGGCGGCGGCCGCGGTCGGCTCCCGCCACGCGGTGGTGGCGGTCCGCTCTTCGGGCACAGGTACTCCTTGCAGGAATGACGGGTGGGGGCGTGGGCCGGACGGGGCCGCCCGCGCGGAAGCGGGTCGGGGCCGGATGCGGTTACGGCAGCTGCGGGTAGAGGGCCGCCACGCCGCCGGCGAGCTTGGCGCGCACGTCCCGGCTGAGGTCGTCGGCGAGGATCTCGTACGCGTCCGCCGCGAGCTGGTCGATCGTGTACGCCGCGACGGCCGCGGGGTCGGCCTTGGGGGCGGTGACCGCCCGGGTCATGTCGGTGTCCATGTAGCCCACGTGCAGTCCCGCGACGCGGATCTTCGCCGGGGCGAGCTGCAGTCGCAGAGCGTTGGTGAGGCTCCACTCGGCCGCCTTCGCCGCCCCGTACGCACCGTCGCTGGGCAGGGCGAACCAGGAGAGCACGGACAGCACGTTGAGGACGGTGCCGCCGCCGTTGCGCTCGATGACGGGCGCGAACGCCCGCGTCACCGAGAGGGTGCCGAGGTAGTGGGTCTCCATCTCCAGCCGGATCTGGTCCAGGTCGCCGGTGAGCAGGTCCGCCCCGGTCGCCGTGCCGGCGTTGTTGACCAGCAGGGTGACGTCGCCGGCGGCGGCCGCTGCCGCCGCCACGGAGGCCGGGTCGGTGATGTCCAGCTCCAGCGGCCGGGCGCCCGGGAGGTCGATCTGGGCGGGGTTACGGGCGGCGGCGTACACCGTGGCGCCCCGGGCGAGCAGTTCGGCGGCCAGGGCGCGGCCGAAGCCCCGGTTCGCGCCGGTCACCAGCGCGGTCATGGTCGAGATGTCCATGCTTCATCCTGTCTGCGGAGTTGCCGGATTCGGGTCTGGCTTCTGTTTCAAAAAGCCAGCTCGGCCAGTGAAGCACTCTGACTAGCGTTGGCGCAAGTCAGCCCGTACGCTGAGGGCATGCAGGATCTGCGGGAGGACCGGGAGGCGTGGTCGATGACCAACTGCTCGATCGCCCGCGCCATGGACATCGTCGGCAGCAGGTCGGCGATGCTCATCATGCGCGAGGCGCTGCTCGGCACCCGCCGCTTCGACGACTTCGTCCGGCGGGTGGGCATCGGTGAGCCGGCGATGGCGGCCCGCCTGCGGGAACTGGTCGGCGCCGGGCTGCTCGAACGGACCCCCTACCGCGAGCAGGGCCAGCGCACCCGGTACGAGTACCAGCTCACCCGCAAGGGGCAGGAGCTGCTGCCGGTGGTCACCGCCCTGCGCCACTGGGGGGACACCTGGGCCGCCGACGAGGCCGGTCCGCCCGTGCTGGCCACCCACCGCGACTGCGGCTGCCCGGTTCGCACCGTGCTCCGCTGCGAGGAGGGCCACGAGATCAACGCGGGCGACATCACCCTCGTCGCCGGCCCCGGCCTGATCGCCCGGGACTAGGCGGGCGGGTCACCGCGCGGCCGGCGGCGAAGACGCCCGGCCCGCCCGCGGTCAGCCCTGGTCGTCGGTCAGGCGACGCTCGATGGTCACCATGGTGCCGGAGGCGGTCGACACCAGCCGCACGTCGCCGTAGGCGTTCATCAGCGTGGCACCCCGGCCGCGGTCCATCGCCGGCTGCCGGTCCCGCCACGTGCCGAAGTCACGCACGGTGACCCGGGCGGTGCCGGCGACGAGCTGGAGCCGCACCTGCACCTCGGGCCGGGTCGGCCGCTGCGCGTGCTCGACCGCGTTGTTGAACGCCTCGGACGCGGCCACCAACAGCTCCTGCACCACGTCGGGGTGCACGTGCAGCGACTCCAGCCAGCCGCGCACGTCGCGCCGCATCGCCGAGGCGGAGGTGGCCTGCGCGGGGTAGTTCCACCCGGTCTCCACCGGGGGCACCGGCTCCCGGCCGTTCGGGACCCGCGCCCCGGCGGACGGCCCGGTCGGGGCCGGCGGCGTCGTCCGGACGCCGACTGCCGAGCGGTCGGCGGCGGTCGGGGCGGGCGTCGGGTGGCCGGTCGGGGCCGGACCGGTGGTGCGGGCCGACGACGGCGCGGCGTCCGGGGCCGCCCCGGCGGCGGGCCGATCGACCGTGCGGTCAGCCGATGACCCGGCATCCGGGGCCGCCCCGGCGGGGATACGGATCACCGGTGGCGCGGCGTCCGGGGCCGCTCCGGCGGCGGTACGGACAGCCGGTGGCGCAACATCTGGGGCCGCCCCGGCGGTAGGCCTCGCCGGGTCGGCTCGGTGGTTCTCGGCGTGCGGCGTCCACCCGCGCCGTCGCGCCCCGTCGAGGGTGGCCCGTACCCGGGCGACGAGGTCGGCGGCGGTGAAGGGCTTGACCACGTAGTCGTCGGCGCCCAGGTCGAGGCCCTCGACGGCGGCGTCCGCGCCGGCGCGCGCGGAGAGCACCACCGCCGGCAGCGCCCGGGTCTCCGGCCGTCCGCGCAGGGTGCGCACGAGGGTGAAGCCGTCGACCTCGGGCATCATCACGTCGGTCAGCAACAGGTCCGGCGGGTCACGCCGGATCGCGTCGAGGGCCTGCCGGCCGGTGCCGACCGTCTCGACCCGCCAGCCCTGTCCGGTCAGCAGCCGGACCAGGTACGCGCGCATGTCGGCGTTGTCGTCGGCCACCAGGATCCGGACTCCGCGCCCGGTGGCGGGCGGCGTCTCCGACGGCCCCGGTCCGGCCGGCTCGGGCCGGAGGGGGTCGACCAGCCAGCCGCTCGCCTCCTGCGCCACGGCGCGGGCGGTGTCCCCCAACTCGCCCGCCACCACGCCGGCGTCCGCGCTGCGGCGCAGCGCCGTCCAGGGCAGCGCGACGGTGAAGGTGGTGCCGCGCCCGACCTGGCTGTCGACCCGTACGTCGCCGCCTTCGAGCCGGGTCAGCTCGCGGACCAGGGCGAGCCCGATGCCGGTGCCCTCGTGGCTGCGGGAGGGTGCCCCCTCCACCCGGTGGAAGCGCTCGAAGAGCCGGGGCAGCTCCTCCTCGGCGATGCCGATGCCGGTGTCGGCGACGGTCAGCCGCAGCTCCGTGGGGTGGGCGTGCAGCCCGACCGTGATCCGCCCGACGAAGGTGTGCTTCAGCGCGTTGGAGAGCAGGTTGGTGACGATGCGCTCCCAGTTGAGCGGGTCCAGCACCACCGGCCGGGGCAGCGGCGGACAGTCCACCTCCAGGCGCAGCCCGGCGCGCTCGACCGCGGACCGGAACACGCCGGCGAACTCGGCGGTCAGCTCCGGCAGCTCCACCTGCCGCGCCCGGCTCTGGGCCCGCCCGGCCTCCAGGCTGGAGAAGGTCAGCAGGCTGTTGACGAGGGTGAGCAGCCGGTCGGCGCTGCGCCGGGCGGTCTCCACCCGCTCCCGCTGCTCTGGCGGCAGCGGATGCCGGTCGTCGGCGAGCGCGTCGGACAGCGGGCCGAGCATCAAGGTCAGTGGCGTGCGGAACTCGTGGCTGACGTTGGTGAAGAAGCTGGTCTTGACGCGGTCGAGCTCGGCCAGGGCCTCGGCCCGGCGCCGCTCCTCCTCGTACGCGCGGGAGTTGCGCACCGCGACGGCCACCTGCTGCGCCAGCAGCTGGAAGAACGACCGGTAAGCCTCGTTGAGGGCGCGGCTGGGGCTGACCCCGGCCACCAGCGCCCCGAGGGGCTGGTCGGCCTCGGCGGAGGGCAGCGGCAGCGGCAGCACCATCGCGCTGGCTACCGGCTCGTCGAACGCCCCGGCCGGCAGGGTGAACCGCTGGGCGACCCCGTGGACCTCGGTGGCCGCTCCCCTGCTCGCCGCCCACAGCTCCCAGGCCGGGTCGCCGTTGAGCACCACGTCGGGCAGCGCCTCCGCCGCCGGGGCGTCGTCGGTGCAGGCCACCCGGCGCAGGGCGGCGCCCTCCCGCAGGTAGATCGCGGCGAACGGGACGTCCAGCCGGTGCCCGCCGATCGCCTCGACCAGCCGGGCGCAGGTGCTGGCGACGTCGACCGTGCGCCCGTCGCCGCGGACCGACAGGTCCCGCAGCAGACCCAGCCGCCGTTCCCCGACCACCTGCTCGGTGACCTCACTGCACACGGTGAAGATGCCGACCGTGCGGCCGTCGTCGTCGCGCGCCGGGGCGTGGGAGACGCTGAAGTAGGCCTCCTCCCGGTAACCGGACCGGTCGAGGAGCAGTCGGAGCGCGGGCACCCAGCTGGCCACCCCCGTCGCCATCGCCTCCTGGATCAGCGGCGCGAGCACGTCCCAGCCCTCGGCCAGGGTGGTCCGGACGTCGTCCCCGAGCGCACCCGGGTGCTTGTCGCCGATCAGGGCCGAGTACGCGTCGTTGTACAGCTGGGTGAACCGCTCGCCCCAGAGCAGCAGCATCGGGTACCGGGAGGACAGGACGATCCGCACGGCCGCGCGCAGGCTCTGCGGCCAGGACTCGACGGGGCCGAGTGGCGTCGCCGGCCAGTCGAGCCGGGCCATCAACTGCCCGGTCGCGCTGCCGCCACCGAACAGCTCCTCGGTGGGGCTGCTCACTTCCGAATGCACCTCATCGGCGTGCCCGTACCCCGTCGCACGGTCGACGGAACCTGGTGGTGGGGAGCGACACTCACCGGCTGGGCCCGGGCGCGGCGAGGACGCTCCGACGAGGCACCGCCCGGCCGTCCGCGGTCGACCGCTCGCCGCCCCGCTCCGGCACGCCCGCCCCCTCGATCACCCGACCCTGATGCCACCGTCCGAGAAGTGGAACCCCGAGCCGGAGGAGCCCCAGGTTACCGCCGCCCCGGGTCCCCGGCGAACGGGCGAGCTGGTGTCGCGGCGGGCGCCCGCCCGGGGTGGCACGGTTCGGGTGACCGGGTGACGAAGGACACTCCGGGTCGTGATCGACTCGGTACGTCGTGTGACGCGTTCGCCACCGTGACGGTGCGCTGTACACCCCGGGCGACGTGCTTCCGGATCCGCCTCAACCGCTACACCCTCACCACCGGCACCTGGTCGGGATGGACGTCCCTGCCGGCCCCGCGGGGTGCGCGGGAGACGCCGACAGCCGTGGGACACGGGGGCGAGCTGCGCCTCTTCGTCAGCGGCGCACGGCAGCGGGTCTACCAGCACCAGCTCGGGCGCTGACCCTCGGCGGGCCGCAGGTCGAGGCCGCAGCCGCGGCGCCTGTCGTACCCGGCTGCGATGCTCCGGCGGTGGAGCTGACGTTGCAGGTGACGATCGACTGCGCCGACCCGCGCCGGATGGTCGCGTTCTGGTCCGAGGCGCTGGGTTACGTGCCGGAGCCGCCGCCGGGCGGGCACCGCACCTGGCGGGCGTACTGGGCGGCGACGGGCGTGCCGGCGGAGGAGCTGCCGGAGGGCGTGGGTGAGACGCCGGAGTCGGTCGTCGACCCGGCCGGCCGGGGGCCCCGGATCTGGTTCCAGCAGGTACCCGAGCCCAAGGTGGTCAAGAACCGGATCCACTTCGACCTCAAGGTGGGCGGTGGCCGGACGGTCGATCTGAAGCTGCGCACCGAGCGGGTTGACGCGACGGTCGAGCGGATCGTCCGGGCCGGCGCCACCGTCGTCCGGGCCACGGACGAGCCCGAGATGGACCACTACGCCGTCCTGCTGCGGGATCCCGAGGGCAACGAGTTCTGCGTCGTCTGACGGCTGTCGCGGCGGTCCGCGTGCCGGGTTCGGCGGGCCTCGCGGGTCACCGCCGGCGGAGCTGGCGGAAGGTGACGGAATACCGCAGCTCCGCAACCGGTGGGATGCTGTGCTGCCAACTCGACCGCGCGGCACCGGCCAGCACGTACGCGGAGCGGGGCGCCAGCTCCACCTCGTACACCCGTCGCTCCCCGGCCGCGTCCCGCCGGAAGCGCAACAGGCAGGCGGCGGCGAGGGAGACACCGGCCACGGTCGGACCGAACGCGGGCGCGTCCCGGTGCCATCCGATCACGGCGCCCGGCGGATAGCGGGTGACGAGGGCCTGCGCGAAGCTGGTCTCCGCGACGCCGGCGAGATCGGCGCACCGCCGGCGGACCTCGTGCAGCTCCACCGGCAGCGCCTCGGCCTCGGTGAGCTGGAAGGAGCCGTAGTCGTAGTCGAAGCCGTAGTGTCGGACGGTGCGCCGGGCCACCTGGCCGTGCATGCGGATCTCGGTGAGGTCGATCGCGGCGAGCACGGTCAGCAGCAACCGCTCCTCGTCGGGGCTGACCAGCTCGGGCTGGTACGTCAGCCCCGCCGGTCGCTCCTGGACGCCGCGCATCCGTCCCACGCGTCGACCGTAGCGCCGACGCCCGGCCGTCGTTCCCGGATCTGGCTTGCCGGGTGGCCGGCGGGTGGCCTACCGTCGGCAGGCACCTCCCGGTGCGCAGGCAACGGCTACTTCCGCTTCCAACGGGGAGACGCGGGTTCGAATCCCGCCGCCGCCACACCCCGGCGGTGTCGACCAGCGGCCCAGGTCGCCTTGGCCCGCAAGGGCCGGTCGCCGTCGCCGCTTCGATCTCGGGAGGTGTTTTCACGCCGCGTGCCGGTGCGCAGAGGGCGGATACTTCTCATCCACGGGTCGGGGGTTCGAGTCCCCTCCGGCGTCGCCGCCGGTAGCTCAGTCGGCAGAGCAATGGCCTTCCGCCGTCGTCGATCGTCGATCTCGGCACGCGGCGTGCATCCCCACCCTCCTCCATGATCACGAGACGGCAAACTCCGTTGTCCGGCGACCGTCCCACCACTAGCGTCATGCCCGCACTTCCCGGTGCGCTGGTGACGGTTACATCTGGAGGGGTTCGCACCCCGGTGAAGGGCCCGACCGTCGCCGACACCGATCTCGGGAGGCGCACCACACGCGTACCCGGTGCGCAGGCAACGGCTACTTCCGGATCCGCAGGTTGGAGGTTCGAGTCCTCCGCTCACCCTCGGGTGGCTGGCTCAACTGGACAGAGCAGCGGACATTGTTCCGTCGCCGACTCCGGTCTCGGGTACGCGTCGTGGTGGCGTCCTCCTCCCGCTCGACCGTCATGAGGGACGCGATGGCCAAGTTCAATCTCAAGCTGCGCCGCAACCAGCGCGAGGCGGACGACGGGTACGCCACCGCCGAGGGCGCGCCGGGCTTCCTCCGTGCGGCGCGCGCCGAGTTGTTCCTGCTGGGCGTGTCGAACATGGTCGGTGAGGACACCTTCTACGAGGGCGCTGCCGATCGCGACGCGCGGTTCCGGGAGCTGGTCGCCGCCGTCGCGGTCGCCGACCGCGACTGGTTCGCCCGCTTCGTGGCGTGGCTGCGTACCGGCGCGATGCTGCGCTCGGCGTCCGTCGTGGCCGCCCTGGAGGGCGCCCGCGCGCAGGTCGCCGCGGGCATCCCGGGTTCCCGGGCGATCGTGGACGCCGCGTTGCAGCGGGCGGACGAGCCGGGTGAGGCGCTGGCGTACTGGCTGGGCCGCTACGGCCGATCGCTGCCGAAGCCGGTCAAGCGGGGCGTCGCCGACGCGGCGGTGCGGCTCTACCACGAGCGGAGCCTGCTCAAGTACGACTCCGACGGCACCGCGGTGCGCTTCGGGGACGTCATCGACCTGACCCACCCGTCCGCCCGGGACGCGCGGCAGGGCGACCTGTTTCGGCACGCGCTGGACCGGCGGCACCGGCGGGACAACCCGCTGCCCGCGTCGCTGACGGTGCTGGCGGCGCGCGCCGAGCTCATGGCGATGCCCGTCGAGCGGCGCCGCGAGGTCACCGACCCGGCGGTGCTGGGCGCGGCGGGGATGACGTGGGAGGCGCTCGCCGGCTGGCGGCAGGGCGCCATGGACGCCACGGCCTGGGAGACGATCATCCCGACCATGGGGTACCTGGCGTTGCTGCGCAACCTGCGCAACTTCGACCGGGCCGGGGTCGGCGACGCGGTGGCCGAGACCGTGGCGGCCCGACTCTCCGATCCCGGTGAGGTCGCCCGGTCCCGCGTGCTGCCGATGCGTTTCCTGTCGGCGTACAACGCCGCGCCGAGCCTGCGGTGGGCGTACCCGCTGGAGAAGGCGTTGCAGCACGCGCTGGCGAACGTGCCGGCGCTGGACGGGCGGACCCTGATCCTGATCGACACGTCGGGGTCGATGAACAGCCCCTTCAGCAGGGACGGCACGCTGCGCTGCTGGGACGCGGCCACCGTGTTCGGCCTCGCGCTCGCCGCCCGCGCCAGGGAGGCGACGGTGGTCTCGTTCTCCGACGACAGCACGGTGTTTCCGGCGGTGGCCGGCGAGTCGGTGCTGGCGGCGGTACGCCGGTTCAAGGACGGTGGCTGGTTCCACGGCCGCGGGACGGAGACCGAGAAGGCGGTGCGGACGCACTACGACCGGCACGACCGGGTCGTCATCCTCACCGACGAGCAGGCCCACTGGCACCGGTCGGCGGACGTCACGGCCGCGGTGCCCGCAACGGTTCCGGTGTACACCTGGAACCTGGCCGGCTACCGGGTGGGGCACGCGCCGACGGCCGGGAACCGGCACACGTTCGGCGGTCTCTCCGACGCCGCGTTCACGATGATCCCGCTCCTCGAGGCCGGTTCCCGCGAGCAGTGGCCCTTCTGACCCGGGGTGCGGTGCCGGCCGGTACCGCACCCCGGGTCCGCGCGGGCGGCGGTACCCGCCGCCCGCGTCCGGCCCGTCGGGCCGGTCAGCGGACTGGGGGCGGGCTGGCGGGTGGTGGCGTTGAGCCGGTTGAAGAGGTTGCTGTGGTGGCCGCGCCGACGCTGCTGGCCGCGCTCGACCTCGTCGCCGAGCCGGCGGAGTCGCGCTGAACGCGGCGACCGGGCCGGGCACCCGGGGTCAGGTAGGGGTGGCCACACCCCGCGGATGAGCGCGGCCGGCCCCGCCCGTCCGAGGTCGTGGACGCCGGTCGGGGCGGGCGGGCCCGCCACCGCCGCAACCGGGGCCCGGGTCGTTTGCCGTCTCACCGCTCGGGAAGCCGTCACCCGGCAGCCCGATGCCCACGCTCCGACCGACGAAACGGACGACCCCGATGACCCAGCGTCCGACCGTGTCCGCCCGGCCCGATGTGGCCACGCTGACCCTCGGTGTGGAGGAGGAGTTCCTGCTCCTCGACCCGACCACCGGGCGGAGCCTGCCGGTCGGGGAGCGGGTGCTCGACACGTTCTCCGGCGCCGCGCTCGAGCAGAGCCGGCAGGAGTTCCGGCACAGCATGGTGGAGATGGTGACGCCGGTGTCGTCGAGCCTGGCCGAGCTGCGAGAGCACCTGGTGGGGCTGCGGCGCTGGGCCGCCGACGCGGCCGAGGCCGCGGGTGCCCGACTCGTCGCGGTGGGCGCGACGCCGGTGCACGAGCGGTACCGGACGGTGCCGGACGAACCTCGCTACCACGCCATGTCGCGGCGGTTCGGGCCGGTCGCGCACGATCCGGCGGTCTGCGGCTGTCACGTGCACGTCGGCGTGCCCGACCGGGAGCTCGCCGTGCAGATCTGCAACCACCTGCGGCCCTGGTTGCCCGTCGTGCAGGCGCTCACCACCAACTCGCCCCTGCACGACGGCCGGGACACCGGCCATGCCAGCTGGCGGTCGATGCAGCTGGAGCGGTGGCCGAGCCTCGGCCCCACCCCGCACTTCGACTCCGTCGCCGACTACGACCGGACGGTGGACGAGCTGATCGCCGCCGGGATCATGCTCGACACCGCGATGGTCTACTGGTACGCCCGCCCCTCGGCCACCCACCCCACGGTGGAGGTCCGGGTGGGTGACGTCTGCCCGACCGTGGACGACACGGTGCTGGTGAGCGGGCTGGTCCGGGCGCTGGTCGCCACGATCGCCGACGAGGTTCGGGCCGGGGTGCCGGCCCCACGGCTGCGGGACTGTCTGGTCTCGGCCGCGCACTGGCGGGCGGCCCACGAGGGCCTCGACGGCGACCTCGTGGACCTGCGCCGGGGCGGTGCCCGCCCGGCCTGGGACCTGGTCGACGAGCTGTTCGCCACCGTGTCGCCCGCGCTGGCCCGCCACGGCGACGTCGAGTACGTGCGCCGTCAGCTCGACCGGGTCCGGGCCGAGGGGACCGGCGCGACCCGGCAACGGCGGATCATGGCGCGCACCGGCAACGACGTGCAAGCCGTCCTGGACCACCTGGCCGCCCAGACCACCGCGACCTGAGCGCCGGCGCGGCCGGCGTACGCGTCAGTCCCGGCGGTCCTCGTCGCCGGGGCCGACCACCTGGCGTTGCTCCAGGGCGTCGGCCGCGGTGGCGTCCTCCGGCAGGGAGACCGCCGGCAGGTCGTGCTCCCCCGGCACGGAGGCACCCTGCTCGACCAGGTCGGCCACGGTGGCGTCCGCCGACTGCGGCTCCGGCGGGACGTCGGGTTGCCCCTCGTCGACCAGCGGCTGGCGCTGCTCAATCGCGTCGGCCTCCGGCGGCACGTCGAACGGTCCATCGGTCATGCCGACGCTCCTCTCCCGCCGGCCCCCTTCACGGGGCCGGCCTCGACGGCGGCTCAGTCCGGCAGCAGCCGCCGGAGCAGCCCCTTCCCGGTGGCGCCCAGACGGTAGGACTGGACGAGGTACGAGCCGCAGACGATGTTCGCCCCGGCGAGCGCCGGCACCGCGAACTGGGCGAGCCGCTGCCGCCGCTGCCAAGTCGCGATGTCGGCCGGCGTTCCCTCGGTCGGGATGGTGGCGTCGCGTACCTCCAGGTGCTCGCCCCGCCGGTGCGCCTCCTCCGCCAGCCGGCCGATACGGTTGCCGCAGTACGCCGCGTAGGCGGTGGCCGCGGCACCGGCGATGGTGATGCCGGCCTTCAGCGCGCCCACGCTGCCGAACCCCTTCTGCAACGCGATGCGCCGGCCACCCACCTGGGTCAGCCGCAGCCCGGCGAGCATGGTCGCGCCGATACCCAGCCACTGCACCGGGCTGAACCGGCCCCAGGCGGACTCGGCGACCCGGATCCGGTCGATGCCCTGCTGGAGGTCGCTGCCGGACTTGTTGACGCCGGCGACCCCCATCACGGTGCCGCCGAACCACAGCGCCGAGCCCACGTCGTGGACGGCCTGCGCGACGGCGTGGTTGTCGGTCGCGGTCATCTGCATCCGCTCTCCTCCAGTCGATCAGACGCCATACCCTTCATCCCGATTCAAGCACTTTTGCCGGGCAGCGCACGCGCGTTCCGACCGACCGGCTCGGCGGGCGGACGCGCCCGCGATCCCGGCCGGTTCTCCGTGGGCATCCGGGCCGGTCAGCGGACGTCGTGCGACTGGAGCCAGATCTCCAGCAGGCCGAGCTGCCACAGCTTGTTGCTGCCGGCCGCCGCCTGCGCCTGTCCGGGGTCGTCGAGCAGCCCCGCGACGTACTCCGCGTCGAACAACCCGCGCTCCCGCGCGGCCGGCGCGCGCAGCGCCTCCACCACCAGATCGCGGATCGCGCCGTCCACGTTGCGCAGGGCGGGGACCGGGAAGTACCCCTTGGGCCGGTCGACCACCTCGGCCGGCAGCACCTCCCGGGCGATCTCCTTGAGCACCCCCTTGCCGCCCGACGCCACCTTGTGCTCGGGCGGGCAGGCCGCCGCCAGCGTCACCAGGTCCTGGTCGAGGAAGGGGGTACGCACCTCCAGCCCCCACGCCATGCTCATGTTGTCCACCCGCTTGACCGGGTCGTCCGGCAGCATCAGGTGGGTGTCCAGCCGCAACGCCGCGTCCAGCGCGGTCTCTGCGCCGGGCGCGGCCAGGTCGGCGGCGAACAGTTCCCGGCTGGCGTCCCGATCGATGGCGTACGCCCGGGCCACCACCCGGTTGAGCTCGGCGTGGTCCCGGTCGAAGAAGGCGGCCGCGAACGCCTCCGCGATGTCGCCGCGCGACAGGTCGGTGAAGGGTTGGTGATAGCCGTAGCCGGCGAACACCTCGTCGGCGCCCTGGCCGGACTGGGCGACCCGGACGTGCGCGGCGACCTGCTCGGAGAGCAGGTGGAAGGCGACCACGTCGTGGCTGCCCATCGGCTCGCTCATGGCGTGCACCGCCGCGCGTACCGCCGGGACGAGGTCGTCGTCGGCGAGCCGCAGGCGCCGGTGGTCGGTGCCGTAGTGGCGGGCCACCAGGTCGGAGTAGTGGAACTCGTCGCCCGCCTCGCCGCCCCGGCTGTCGAAGCCGATGCTGAACGTCCGCAGGTGCTGCTGCCCCGCCTCGGCCAGCAGCGCCACGATCATGCTGGAGTCCAACCCACCGGAGAGCAGCACGCCGACCGGTACGTCGGCGACCAGGCGGCGCCGTACGGCGGTGCGCAGCGCGTCGCCGATCGCCACCTGCCAGTCCCGGGCGTCCATGCCCGCCCGCGCCGGGTCCCGGACGTAGTCGGGACGCCAGTAGACGCGCTCGCGGCTGCGCCCGTCCGCCTCCACCACCCGCATCGTGGCCGGGGGCAGCTTGCGTACGCCGCGCAGGATGGTCCGGGGTGCCGGCACGATGGAGTGCCAGGAGAGGTAGTGGTGCAGCGCCACCGGGTCGATGCCGGTGTCCACGCCCCCGCCGCGCAGCAGCGCGGGCAGGGTGGAGGCGAACCGCAGCGCGCCGGGGCTCTCGGCGAGGTAGAGCGGCTTGATGCCGAGCCGGTCCCGGACCAGCACGAGCCGCCGCCGTCGCCGGTCCACCAGCACCGCGGCGAACATGCCGACCAGGTGGTCGACGAAGTCCTCGCCCCAGTGCGCGTACGCCACCAGGACCACCTCGGTGTCGCCCGTGGAGTGGAAGGTGTGCCCGGCGGCCCGCAGTTCCTCGCGCAGCTCCGGGTAGTTGTAGATGCAGCCGTTGAAGATCAGCGCCAGGCCCAGGTCCTCGCGCACCATGGGCTGCCCGCTCGCCTCTGAGAGGTCGATCACGGTGAGCCGGCGGTGCCCGAGGGCGACCCAGCCGTCGCTCCACGCCCCCTCGCCGTCGGGACCCCGGGACTGCATCGCCGCGGTCATCCGGGCCACCGCGTCGGCGTCGGCGGGCCTGCCGTCGAACCGGGCCTCGCCGCTGATCCCGCACATGGCCGGCCGTCACCCGCTTCCGAGGTCCAGCAGCATGGCCATCTCCCCTGCCAGCCCCTGGTGGTCGACGGCCCGGCCGCTCCGGGCAGCCGCGACGGGCCTTTGCCCCGGCCGCCCGCCCACGGGCGGGGACGGGCCGCGGCGCACTCGTGGGGTCACCGCTCACCCAGGCGGTGGGCCAGGGCCCGGCGCAGCTCGTCGATGCCGGCACCGGTCAGGGCGGACACCGGCACCGCGTCCGGGTACGCGCGGCACAGCGCGTCGACCCACTCCGGCGGCGCCATGTCGATCTTGTTGAGCACCAGCAGTTCCGGCACCTGGCCGGCGCCGATCTCGTGCAGCACCCCGTGCACCGTGGTGATCTGCCCGAGCGCGTCGGGCGCGGAGGCGTCCACCACGTGCAGCGCCAGGTCGCTGCTGGTGACCTCGTCCAGGGTCGACCGGAACGCGTCGACCAGCTGGTGCGGCAGGTGCCGGACGAAGCCCACCGTGTCGGTCAGGGTGTAGGTCAGCTCGCCGGTGCTGATCCGCCGTACCGTCGGGTCGAGGGTGGCGAAGAGGACGTCCTGCACCTGGGCGTCCGCGCCGGTGAGGCGGTTGAGCAGGGCAGACTTCCCGGCATTGGTGTACCCGGTGATCGACACCGAGGGGACCTGGTTGCGGGCCCGCCGACTGCGGGTACGTTCCCGGCGACGGGCCAGCTCGGCGGCGTTGCGCCGCAGCCGGGTGGCCCGCTGGCGCAGCGTCCGCCGCTGGGTCTCCAGCCGCATCTCACCGGGTCCACGCACACCGATGCCGGCGCCGCCGGCGACCCGGCCGCCACCGACGCGGGACATCACCCGGCCGTCGCCGCGCAGCCGGGGCAACTGGTACGCGATCTGCGCCAGCTCCACCTGCACCCGACCCTCGCTGGTACGGGCGTGCTCGGCGAAGATGTCCAGGATCAGCGCGGTCCGGTCCACCACGCGTACCCCGACCCGTTCCTCCAGGTTGCGCACCTGGCCGGGGGTCAGCTCGCCGTCGGCGATCACCACCTCGGCCCCGACGCGTTCCGCGGCGGCGGCCAGCTCGTCGACCTTGCCGGAGCCGAGGTAGGTCGCCGGGTCCGGCTTCGGACGGTTCTGCACCACCGCCTCGGCGACGCTGAGGCCGTCGGTGTCGGCGAGCCGTCGCAGCTCCTCCAGCGACACCTCGCTGCCGGGGCCGTTGCCACCCGCACCGCCGTCCTCGTGCACCGCGACCAGCACGGCCGTCGGCCGCTGCCGGGAGGTTTCGGCTCCCGCACCGAGCAACCAGGTACCCGCCATCGTCCACCCCATCTCGCCGCTGCCGGACTGCCGCCTACCCTGACCGCCCCCGACCATGCCGCCGAGATCGCCCGCCCTGCCGGCGAATCCCGCCCCGGGATCGGACATCAGGCCGCACGACGGTGTGGCTGACCCCGGGGTCACGCCCCGGTCGGGGCGGCTCGGACCGCCCGATCCGGGGGCAGCGACGACACCTCGCCCGGCGCACCGGCTCCGGGGCCGGCCCGGCCCCGGAGCCCGCCGCCGGTCACCGGGCCAGCAGCGCCCGGAGCGCCTTGACGACCTCGGCGGGCGCCTCCTCGGCCATGAAGTGGCCGCAGGAAACGGTGCGGTGGTCCACCTCCGGCGCCCAGGCGCGCCACAGGGCGGCGGCGTCGAAGCCCAGGGCGGCGCCCCAGTCCTGCTGGAGCACGCTCACCGGCATCCGCAGCTGGTTCCCGGCGGCGCGGTCGGCGGCGTCGTGCTCCACGTCGATGCCGGCGGACGCGCGGTAGTCGGCGACGATGGACGGGATCGCCTCCCGGCAGGCCGTCAGGTAGGCCGCCCGGACCTCGGCGGGAATCGCGTCGGGGTCCCGGGTCCAGATGTCGAGGAAGTGGCCGAAGAAGGCGTCGGGGCTGCCGGCGATGAGCTGCTCGGGCAGGCCGGGCGGCTGGGCCATCAGGTACAGGTGGAAGCCGACGGCGGCGGAGACGCCCCGCATGACGTTCCACATGTCCTCCGTCGGCAGGACGTCGAGCGAGGCCAGGTGGGTGATCGCCTGCGGGTGGTCGAGCCCGGCGCGGACGGCGACCAGGGCGCCCCGGTCGTGCCCGGCCAGGGCGAAGCGGTCGTGGCCCAGGGCACGGGCCAGCGCCACGATGTCGGCGGCCATGGTGCGCTTGGAATAGACCTCCGGGCCGGTCGCTGCGGGCTTGTCACTGTCGCCGTAGCCGCGCAGGTCGGGGCAGATGACGGTGTGGTCGGCGGCGAGGTCGGCGGCGACGTGCCGCCACATGAGGTGGGTCTGCGGGAAGCCGTGCAGCAGCACGATGGGGCGGCCCGAGCCGCCGACCGCGGCGTGCAGGCTCACCCCGTCGGCGACGGTGACGCGCTGGTAATCGAATCCGTTGATCACGGGGTGCATCGGGGATCCTCTCGGGTGTCCGTCGACCGGCCGGGGGCGGCGCCCCCGTCGACCGGTCGTCCGGGATCGAGCCTGCCCGGGGGCGATGAGCAGCGGATCAGCAGCGGATGAGTGACCGGCCGCCGACCGGGGCGCCGCGCGGCGGTGCATAGAGTGGGCGCCATGAGCTGGCGGGCGGGGGCACCAGCGGTGACCTTCGGTGTGCTGGGTCCGGTGGAGGCGATCGGCGAGGCCGGTCCGGTTCCGCTGCGCGGTCCGCGGCACCGGGCGGTGCTGGCCCGCCTGCTGGTCGCCCGGGGTCGGGTCGTGTCCGTGGACCGGCTCGTCGGGGACCTGTGGGAGACGCCGTCGGACGGCTCGGTGGCGGCGATCCGTACCTTCGTCGCGGACCTGCGCCGGGCCCTGGAGCCGGAGCGTCCGCCCCGTGAGCCGGCCCGGCTGCTGGTGACCGCGCCCCCCGGTTACGCGCTGCGGGCCGCGCCCGAGGCGGTGGACGCGTGGCGGTTCGAGACGGCGGTCGGCGAGGCGGGTCAACTGCTCGCCGACGGGGACCCCGGGCCGGCGCTGGCCCGCCTCACCGAGGCGCTCGGCTGGTGGCGTGGCCCGGCGTACGCGGAGTTCGCCGACCAGGGCTGGGCGCGCGCCGAGGCCACCCGGCTGGACGAGTTGCGGATGCTGGCGGTCCAGCGGCGGGGCGAGGCGCTGCTGGCGCTGGGACGGGCCGCCGAGGCCGCCGTCGAGCTGGAGCAGCACGCCGCCGCGCAGCCGCTGCGCGAGGAGGCCTGGCGGCTGTGGGCCACCGCGCTGTACCGGTCGGGTCGGCAGGGCGAGGCGCTGGGCGCGCTGCGCCGGGCCCGGGAGACCCTGGTGGCGGAACTCGGCCTGGACCCCGGCCCCCGGCTGCGTCGCCTGGAGGCCGACATCCTGGCCCAGGCGCCACAACTGGATCCGACGGCGCCCGGCGAGGCCGCCGTGCCGCACCCCGGGGCCGACCGCCCCGCCGGGGCCCCTGCGCCGGCCGGCGTGCCGGCGGACGACGAATCCGCGGTGCGAGCCGCAGCGGCGGAGCCGCGTACGTTCGTCGGTCGGCACGCGGAGCTGGACCGGCTGACGGCCGCGGCCGGGGCGGCGGCCGGCCACCGCCGACCGGCACTGGCCCTGGTCTCGGGCGGCGCCGGGTCGGGCAAGACGGCGCTGGCCGAGGCGCTCACCCGGCGGCTGTCCGCCGACGGCTGGACCACGGCCTGGGGCCGCAGCCCCGAGTACGAGGGCGCGCCGGTGGCCTGGCCGTGGACCCAGATCACCCGGGCGCTGGCCGCCGGGGACCAGGCACCGGCGGCCGGCGGCCCGACGGCCTCGGAGGACCCGGCGGTGTCCCGGTTCCGCCGGCACCGCAGCGCCGTGGCCCTGCTCAGCGCGGTCGCCGGTGCAGGACCGGTACTGCTGGTCCTCGACGACCTGCACCGGGCGGACGAGGACACCCTCGACCTGCTCGCCGCCCTGCTCACGGAACCGGAGCCGGTCACCGGTGCCGTGTTCGTGGTCGGTCTCTTCCGGTCCACCGCGATCGGTCCCGAACTCACGGCCGCCCTGGCCCGCCTCGCCCGGACCGAACCGGTCCGGGTCTACCTCGACGGTCTGGACGAACCGGCCACCGGCGAACTCGCCCGCGCCGTCGCCGGTGCCGAGCTGGACCCGCCGACCATCGGTC
Source organism: Micromonospora sp. CPCC 205739 (assembly GCF_036906795.1). Classification (NCBI taxonomy): domain Bacteria; kingdom Bacillati; phylum Actinomycetota; class Actinomycetes; order Micromonosporales; family Micromonosporaceae; genus Micromonospora; species Micromonospora sp. CPCC 205739. The sequence goes on from NZ_JBAKHS010000021.1 coordinate 53,281, forward strand.
TGATCCACTGCCGCAGCGGCGGCAACCCGTTCTACGTCCGCGAGCTGGCGCGGCTGCTCGCGACGGAGGGCCGGGCGGCGCTGGAGACCGTGCCGGCCGGGGTACGCGACGTCATCCGCCACCGGCTGGCCCAGCTCCCCGAACCGGCCCGGACGGTGGTGCAGCAGGCGGCGGTCCTCGGCCGCGACGTCGACCCGGACACCCTGGCGGCGATGGCCGGCGACGAGGCGGGCGTCCTCGACGCGCTGGACGCCGCCGCGGCCGCCGGTTTCCTGGCCGAGCACGGCCCGGCGGCGCGGCTGCGGTTCGCGCACATCCTGGTCCGGGACACCGTGTACGAGGACCTGTCGGCGCCGCGGCGGGCCCGCTGGCACACCGCCGCCGGTGACGCCCTCGAACGGCTGCACCCCGACGACGTCCCGGCGCTGGCCCACCACTTCACCCGCGCGGGGACGCGCGCCGCCGCGCCCCGCGCCGCCCGCTACGCCACCGCCGCCGCCGAGCAGGCCGAACGCCGCTCCCTGCCGCACCTGGCCGCCCGGCTGTGGCAGCAGGCGGTCGACGCCCACGAACGGATCGCGGACGACCCGCACGGCCGGCTGCGGGCACTGATGGGACTGGGTCGCGCGCTCGCCGTCACCGGACACCTGGACCGGGCCCGACGGCACCGCGGCGAGGCGCTCGACGCCGCCGAACGGCTGGACGACGCGCGGGTGACCGCGGACGTCCTCGCGGCCTTCGAGGTCCCCGCCATCTGGACGCGCAACGACGACGAACGCCTCTCCCACCGGATCGTCGGGGCCGCCGAGCGCACCCTGGCCGCTCTGGGCGGGGAGGGGGCGGCGGACCGCAGCCGCCTGTTGAGCACGCTCGCGCTGGAACTGCGCGGAGCCGTCACCGACCGGGGACACCGGGCCGCCGTGGAGGCGGAGGCCATCGCCCGGCGGCTGGCGGACCCGGCGCTGCTGGCGTTCGCCCTCAACGCCCGCTTCATGCACACCTTCGACCGCACCGGCCTGGCCCCGCAGCGGGCGCGCATCGGGGCGGAACTGGTCGAGCTGGCCCGCGCCCACGACCTGGTGACCTTCGAGGTGCTCGGCCACCTGGTGCTGCTCCAGGCGCGCTGCGCGCTCGCCGACCTGGCCGCCGCCGACGCGCACGCCGCGGCCGCCGACCGGCTCGCGCACCGCTACGAGCTGCCGCTGGTGGGCGTCTTCACCCGCTGGTACGCGGCGCTGCGCCTGGCCGTCGGCGGGCGGCTCGCCGAGGCCGAGGCCGCGTACCGGGCCGCCCACGTCCGGCTGCTCCCCGCCGGGATGCCCGGCCTGGAGGGCGGCCTGCTCCCCCTCGCACTGCTGTCGCTGCGGCTGCGGGAACCGGCTCCGGAGGGCCGGCCGGGTCACGGGGACGGGTGGCAGCGGCAGGCCTGGGGGCCGTACGAGCCGTGGGTCCGGCCGCTGCTCCTGCTCGCCGACGGCCACCCTGCGGAGGCCGCCGCGGCGCTGCGGGCCCTTCCGGAGTCGCCGCACGACCTGCTCCGCGAGGCGCGGCTCTGCCTCGCCGCCCGTGCCGCGCTCACCCTCGACGAGCGCAGCACCATCCGGCACGCGTACACGGAGCTGCTGCCCGCCGCCGACGAACTGGCCGGGGCGGGCAGCGGGATCCTCACCCTCGGGCCGGTGGCCGGGTACCTCGCCGATCTCGCCGCCGCGCTGGGCCGGCACGACGACGCCGCCGCGCACCGCCGGCAGGCGGCCGAGGTGGCCGCCCGCGCCGACCGCTGAGGTCCCGGGCGCGGGAACGTTCCGCGCATCGACAGATATCGACGCTCTTGATACCGTCACTGGCAATTGTCTTCACCGTGACGGGAGGTCGGCATGCCTCGACGGATCCTGCAGGGGGTCGCCGCGGTGGCCATCGGCACCTCGGTGGCCACGCTCGGCGTCACCCCGGCCCAGGCCGATCCGGTGGTGCCCCGGCACGCCGTGGTCATCTGCCAGAGCGCCAGCTTCTACGACAACTACGACTCGGCGCGCGGCCCGTACGGCCTCAAGCGGACGCTGCCCTACGGCAACAAGATCGGCCACACGCCCGGGGCGCATCCCGTCTACAACGGCTGGGCGGCGACCTTCGACTTCGGCCCCAACGACTGGGGCTACCTGCGCATCGAGTGCATCGGAGGGTACGACTCATGGTGAGCCGATCCGTCGCCCGGGCGGCGGCGACCCTGCTGGCGGGCACGATCGCGCTCGTCGCCGCGCCGGTCGTCGCGCACGCCGACACCGGCACTATCGGCCAGCGCGAGACGGTCTGCGCGGCCGACCTGTTCGTCCGCACCGACCCCAACGGCGCCTGGATGGGCACCCTGTACCGGGGTCAGACCTTCCTCGTCGAGGGGCCGCGCAGCGGCGGCTACGTCTACGGGTTCGCCTACGGGCACATCAACCGTCGCGGCTGGGTCCAGGACGGCTGGTTCTGCTGACACCGGCGTTGCCGCCGGCTCCGTGAGCCTGGCCGGGTGCGACGACGCGGTCGAGCTGCCGGCCGCGTCGCGCGCCACCGCGCAGGTCGACTCCGCGCCTGCGTGAGCCACGTCGCCACGAACTTCTCCCCCGCCCGGATGGCGGCGGGGTACGAGGCCGTCCACCGGGTCCGACTCTGACCGGGGACCAGGAGTTCCACGTCCTCCGAAGCGGCAGGTGTGCGGGCGGGATTTCCGGGAATGGCAGGCCGCGGCCGACGGCCGTTCGGGCACTCGTGCACCGACGCCGGAGCCGGTCCGCTGCTGCCGTCCCGGAGGGGAAGCCGCCACGCCGCACCCGACCGGCGCGTCCGGTCCACGTTCTCCGCCGCCCGCGCAGCAGCGCGGTCCGGAGAACTCCGACGGTGACCTACTCAGCTACGGGGTGACGGAAGATGGCAGGAAACACGAGCACCACCATGGGGCTCCGTTCGGTGACGGAAGGCCTCGGCATCGAACGGGCGGCGCAGGACGGCCGATCGGAGGGGCTGGCCCGCGTCCTGGGCTGGTTCAGCCTGGGTCTCGGCATCACCACCCTCGCGGCGACGCCCCGGGTGAGCCGGCTGTGCGGCGTCGACGACTCGCGCACGGCGCAGATCGTGCTGCGCGCCGCCGGGATCCGGGAGCTGGGCCACGCGGCGGCGCTGCTGGTGCCCCGGCACGCCGGGCCGGCGGCGTGGACCCGGGTCGCCGGCGACGTCATGGACCTCGCCGCCGCCGGGCGGGCGATGCGCAACCGCCGTGACGTCCGGCGCCGCCGCCTGACGTACACCGTGGCGGCCCTCGCCGGGATCACCGCGATCGACCTGTACGCCTCGCTGCGCGCGACGCGGGGCCGCCGGATGACCGGCGCCAACCGGGCGTACGGCTCCATCACGGTCAACCGCCGTCCGGAGGAGGCGTACCAGTTCTGGCACGACTTCGAGAACCTGCCGCGGTTCATGTACCACCTGCAGGCGGTGCGGGTCACCGGCGACCGGCGCTCGGTGTGGACCGCGAAGGCTCCCGCCGGCCGGAGCGTGCAGTGGGAGGCGGAGATCGTCGAGGACCGGCCGAACCAGTTGATCAGCTGGCGTTCCGTCGACGGCGCGAAGGTGCCGAACTGCGGCCGGGTGCGCTTCATGCCGGCCCCCGCCAACCAGGGTACGGAGATCCGCGTCGAGCTGGAGTACTCGGTGCCGGGCCGGATCCTGGGCAACGCGGTGGCCCGGGCGTTCGGCGAGAACCCGCAACAGCAGATCTGCGACGACCTGCGGCGGTTCAAGCAGGTCATCGAGACCGGCGAGATCACCCGCTCGGACGGCACCCCGGAGGGCACGAGCGTGCACGCACAGACCCACCAGCGTCCGGCGCGGCCGCTGGCAACGACCCGGACCGCGTGAGGGAGAGACACCGATGAAGGCCAACTGCTGGGTCGCCCCGAACAAATTGGCGGTCGAGGACGTACCGGATCCGCAGATCCTCAACCCCCGCGACGCCGTGGTCCGGGTGACCTCGTCGGCGATCTGCGGCTCCGACCTGCACCTGCTCGACGGCTTCATCCCGGCGATGAAGCGGGGGGACATCCTCGGCCACGAGTTCATGGGCGAGATCGTGGAACTGGGCCAGGGAGCGCGCGACGGACTGCGCGTGGGTGACCGGGTCGTCGTCGGCTTCCCCATCGCCTGCGGCGACTGCTTCTCCTGCCAACGGGGGCTCTACTCGGCCTGCGAGAACTCCAACCCGAACGCGGCGATCGCGGAGGTGGCGATGGGGCACTCCCCCGGGGGCATCTTCGGCTACTCGCACCTGTTGGGCGGGTACGCGGGCGGGCAGGCGGAGTACGTGCGGGTGCCCTACGTCGACGTCGGGGCCGTCAAGATCGAGGACGATCTCCCGGACGAGAAGGTGCTGTTCCTCGGCGACGTGCTGCCGACCGGGTACATGGCCGCGGAGCTGTGCGAGATCAAGCCGGGTGACGTCGTCGCCATCTGGGGCGCCGGGCCGGTGGGGCAGTTCGCCGCGGTCAGCGCCTACCTGCTCGGCGCGGGACAGGTGATCGTCATCGACCGGTACCCGTACCGGCTGCGGATGGCTCGGGACAAGGTGGGCGCGGAGACCATCAACTACGAGGAGAGCGACGTCCTGGACACGCTGCGGGAGATGACCGCCGGGCGGGGCCCGGACGCCTGCATCGACGCCGTGGGCATGGAGGGCCACCACGCCTCGGCGGCCCTGCAGGCCTACGACCGGGCGAAGCAGGCGATGAAGGCGGAGAGCGACCGGCCCCACGCGCTGCGCGAGGCGATCCTGAGCTGCCGTAACGGCGGCACCATCTCGGCGGTCGGCTCGTACGGCGGGTTCATCGACAAGTTCCCGATGGGCTCGTTGATGAACCGGTCGCTGACCATGCGCTCGGGGCAGGCCCACGTGCAGCGCTTCATGCGGCCGCTGCTGGAACGCATCCGCAAGGGGGAGATCGACCCGAGCTTCATCATCACCCACACCATGGGCATCGACGACGCCCCCCTGGGGTACGACATCTTCAAGAACAAGCAGGACGAGTGCATGAAGGTGGTCCTGAAGGCGTAGCCGGGCGGGCCGTGCGCGACCCGGCCGCCGGACGGTGCCGGCGGCCGGTGCGCCGGGTACGCGACGTGCGGCCGGTCAGGCGGGCTGGACGCGCACCGGGATGCCGTTGAGCACGACGTTGCCGGAGAGCGGGTCGACGGCCGTCTCGTCGGTCAGCACGTTGCTGTTGACGCCGGGGTGGGCGCGGGCCACCGACTGCCGGGTGCCGGGCACGTCGTGGCCCCACCCGTGCGGCAGGCTGACCACGCCCGGCATGGTGTCGGCGGTGACCTCCACGGGTACGACCACCGCCCCGACCCGGGAGGAGACGCGGGCGTCGTCGCCGGCGGCCAGCCCGAGTTTCGCCGCGTCCTCCGGGTGCACCTGCAGCGTGCAGCGGTCCCGGCCCTTCACCAGCGCCGGCACGTTGTGCATCCAGCTGTTGTTGGACCGCAGGTGCCGGCGTCCGACCAGGACGAAGCCCTCCGGCGGCGCGTCCCGGGCCGCCCGCAGCCGGGCGACGTCGGCGGCGATCGGCGGCGGGCACAGCTCGACGGTGCCGCTCGGCGTGCGCAGCGCCTCCGGCAGCCGCGGTCGCAGCGCCCCGAGGTCGACGCCGTGCGGCTGGTCGAGCAGCCGGCTCAGGGTCAGCCCGTCCGGTCGCTGCCCGAACCCGTCGCCGTACGCGCCGAGCCGCAGCCGCGCGTCGAGCAGGCGTTCGGCCGGCCGGTCCCCGGCGACGAGCGTGCGCAGCTCGTCCGCCGGCCGGCCGAGCACGTCGGCGGCGTCGGCGAGCACCTCGCCCAGCAGGTGCTCGTGCAGGCCCGCCGGGTCGGCGCCGGCGCCCTGCCCGGCGGCGATCAGCGTGAGCCGGGCCAGGATGTCGCACTCGTCGAGGCCGTCGGGCTCCATCGGCAGGACCGGCGGCGAGTAGCTCGCCACGTTGCGCACGGCCAGGGTGAGGAACGCGAAGTCGTAGTGCCCGGCGCGGGCGGGGTCCGGTGGCGGCAGCACCACGTCGGCGTGCCGGGTGGTCTCGTTCAGGTACGGGTCGACACTGACCATGAAGTCGAGCGAGGCGAGCGCGCGGTCCAGCCGGGCACTGTTCGCGGTGGACAGGACCGGGTTGCCGGCGACGGTGATCAGCGCCCGGACCTGCCCCTCCCCCGGGGTGTCGATCTCGTCGGCCAGGGTGGCGACCGGCAGCTCGCCCTTGACCTCCGGCAGGCCCCGTACCCGGCTGGCCCAGCGTCCGGTGCGGAATCCCCGGCCCGGGCCGGCGGCCCGGGTGCGCTGGTGGGCGGCGAGGGGGAACATCGCCCCGCCGGGCCGGTCCAGGTTGCCGGTCAGCACGTTGACCACGTCGACCAGCCAACTGGTCAGCGTGCCGAAGGCGACCGTGCAGGTGCCGATGCGCCCGTACACGGCGGCGGTGGGGGCGGCGGCGAGTTCGCGGGCGAGCTGGCGGATGCGCGGCGCGGGCACTGCGCACCGGTCGGCCACCCGCTCGGGGGCGAACGCCAGGGCCAGGTCGCGGACGTCGTCCAGCCCGGTGACGTGCTCGGCCAGCCGGCCGAGGCGTACCAGGTTCTCGTCGAAGAGGGTGTGCACGACGGCGAAGAGCAGCAGCGCGTCGGTGCCGGGCCGGATGGGCAGGTGCTCGTCGGCGGCGGCGGCCGTACGGGTGCGGCGCGGGTCGACGACCAGGAACCGTCCGCCGCGCGCCTGCAACGCCCGCAGCCGGCCGGGGAAGTCGGGCGCGGTGCAGAGGCTGCCGTTGGACTCCCACGGGTTGGCGCCGAGCAGCACGAGCAGGTCGGTGTGGTCGAGGTCGGGCACCGGGATGGCGTTGGGGTCGCCGTACAGGTAGCCGGAGGAGACGTGCTTGGGCATCTGGTCGACGGTGCTGGCCGAGAAGACGTTGCGGGTGCCGAGTGCGCGCAGCAGGGGGCCGACGTAGAGCCCGCCGGCCATCGTGTGCACGTTGGGGTTGCCGAGATAGGCGGCGACCGCGTCGGGGCCGCCGGCCTGGCGGGCGGCGGTCAGGCCGGCCTCGACGGCGGCGAACGCCTCGTCCCAGCCGACCTCGCGCAGCGCTCCGTCGATGCGCAGCAGCGGTCGGCGCAGGCGGTCCGGGTCGGCCAGGAGTTGCGGGAAGGCGGCCCCCTTGGGGCAGACGAAGCCGTGGCTGAAGACGTGCTCGCGGTCGCCACGGGCGTGCGTCACCCGGTCGTCGGCGATGGTCAGGGTCAGCCCGCAGGTCGCCTCGCACAGTGGACAGGTGCGGTACGCGGTACGCGTCGCGGTCGTTCCCGGCATCGCGGGCCCCTTCCGGTGGAATACCGACTGGTCGGTATGGTGGCACGCCACCGGAGCGCTGTCATCCCCCGGCGAGCGGCCGGCGCGGGGCGCAGTGGGCCGACCACGGAACGTGCAATTGCCCGGCGGATCGGGGCACCCGCGCCTTGGCCAGGGCGGATACACCCATTCGGGTATTGACTGTGATGTAACCCACAACATTGAATGTCCGCGTGGCAGGGCCCGTCCAGGCAGTGGCCTCGACGCGTACCACCGACATGGCCACTCCGACCGATCGTGCTGCTGCGCCCCCAGGAGCCGTCGTCAGGGTGCGGTGGACGGGGTGAATGAGCGCCGGCGTCGGATGCTGCTCACCGCGGCGTTGCACGTGGTCTCGCACGGCATCGCCGTCCTCTACTGCCTGATGACGCTGGGCGAACCGCACCGCGACCTCATGCTCGTGGCGTACAGCTGCGGGATGGCGGCCGGCGCCGTCGGCGTCTGGGCGGCGCGGACGGTGACCACCAAGGCCTCGGGGTACCGCGTCTCGTTCACCATCCTGCTGGTGACGATCGTCGTGGCGGCGCTCGGCGCGTACTGGGACGGCGGGGCCGCCTCGCCGGCCGCCCTGGGCTTCGTGACCACCACCGTCTTCGTGGCCAGCTACACGCCCCACCTGCGGCTGATGATGGCGCTGGAGGCGCTTCTGCTCGGGGCGTATCTCGCCGTCGCCGTCCTCGGGCGGCCGTCGCCGCCCGGTCACGTCTTCCTCTACGTGGCGGACATGGTGGTGCTGATCTCGGTCTGCGGCACGCAGACCCGGAAGCTGGCGCGGCAGCGGTCCCAGCTGCGCGCGCTCGCGGCGCTGGACCCGCTCACCGGCGCCCTGAACCGGCGCGGCCTGGCGGACTTCGCCCAGCACCTGTTTCGCCGCTGCGGTCGCGCCGGCCCCTCAATGCTCTGCCTGGACCTCGACGACTTCAAGAGCGTCAACGACCGGTACGGGCACGCCGCCGGCGACGAGCTGCTGAAGCGGACGGTGGCGGCGGCGCGGGAGGTGCTCCGCGCCGAGGACGCCATCGCCCGGGTGGGCGGTGACGAGTTCGTGGTCGTCCTCAGCGAGGCCGACGAGGCGACCGTGCGGACGGTGGTGACCCGGATCGACGCGGCGGTGCGCCGGCACACCGGCGTCAGCATCGGCGCGGCCACCGCGCCCGGCGACGGCGACACCCTGGAGACCCTGTTGCACGTGGCCGACCAGCGCCTCTACCGGGTGAAGCAGCAACGCCGCACCGGCGACCGGCCGCGCGAGGGCCACGGCCTGGTGTCGAGCGGATCGGACCCGGGCGGCGCGCCCTGACCGGGTGAGGCGGTCGGCGGGCGGCCAGGGGCCGGTGGCCTGACGGTACGGGGCCGTTCACAATAGGCAACCTTCTTGACAGATTTGTTAAGCATCGACAAACTTCATCGTGAGAGCGCTCTCTCGGCCTACCCGCCCCCGCTCACCGGGAGGAACCGCATGTCCCGACACCTGCGCGCGCTCGGCTCGATCACCGCCGCCCTACTGCTCGTCGGCGCGGCCCCGGCCGCGGGCTCCGCTGCCCCGCCACCCACCCCGACCCACCGCGTCGCCCCCGCCACGGACCCCGCCGCGAGCCTGGTCGACGCGCTGCGCCGCGACCTGGGCCTCACCGCCGCACAGGCCGGCCACCGGCTACGGACCGAGGCCGCCGCACCGGCCGTCGAGCAGCGGCTGCGCGCGAAGCTCGGTGCCGCGTTCGCCGGCGCGTGGCTGCCCGCGCACGCCAACCGCCTCACCGTCGCCGTCACGGATCCCGCGCTCGCCCCGGTGGTCCGCGCCGAGGGCGCCGAGGTCACGGTCGCCGGCCGCAGCGAGGCCGTGCTCGACGACATCAAGCGGGCCCTCGACCGGCGACGCGCCCAGGCCGACCCCCGGGACATCCACGGCTGGCACGTCGACGTCGCCGGCAACCGCGTCGTGGTCACGGCCCGACCGGGCGCCACCGCCGCGGCCACCGCGTTCGCCGCCGACAACGGGGTACCCGCCGAGGCCGTCCGGGTGGTCACGTCCCCGGCCGCACCGCGCCCGCTGTACGACATCCGGGGCGGCGACCAGTACGTCATCAACGGCAACACCCTCTGCTCGGTGGGCTTCGCCGTCGTCGGCGGCTTCGTCACCGCGGGCCACTGCGGGCGCGCCGGCAGCCCGACCCTCGGCTACAACAACGTCGCGCAGGGCACCTTCGCCGGGTCCTCGTTCCCCGGCGACGACTACGCCTGGGTCCGCACCAACAGTTCCTGGACACCGCAGCCGTGGGTCAACACCTACTCCGGCACCGCGACGGTGGCCGGTTCGCAGGAGGCCGCCATCGGCAGCTCGATCTGCCGCTCCGGGCGCACCACCGGATGGCGCTGCGGCACCCTCCTCGGCCGCAACGAGACCGTCAACTACCCGCAGGGTGCCGTGTCCGGCCTCAGCCGCAGCAACGCCTGCGCCGAGGGCGGCGACTCGGGCGGAGCGTGGATCTCGGGCAACCAGGCCCAGGGCGTCACCTCCGGCGGCTCCGGCAACTGCTCCACCGGCGGCACGACCTGGTTCCAACCGGTCAACGAGATCCTCGGCGCGTACGGGCTGTCGCTCGTCACCACCGGCGGCGGGCAGCGGATCATCAGCAACTGGAACAACCGGTGCATCGACGTGCCGAACTCCAACTTCTCCGACGGCGTGCCCCTGCAGACCTGGACCTGCAACGGGACCAGCGCGCAGGCGTGGACCTTCACCGGCGGGACGCTGCGGAGCCAGAACAACAAGTGCATGGACGTGGCCTGGGGATCCACCGCCAACGGCGCGACCATCCAGATCGCCAACTGCAGCGGCAACCCCGCCCAGCAGTTCGTCCTCTCCGCCGCCGGCGACCTGGTCAACCCTCAGGCCAACAAGTGCGTCGACATCACCGGCTGGAACAACTCCGACGGCGCCCGGCTCCAACTGTGGGACTGCGCCGGCACCGCCAACCAGAAGTGGCGCCGCGGCTGACCGCCGCTCCCGCCGCCACGGCACCACCGCTCCGCCCGGCCCGGCGACCGACCCGTCGCGCCCGTCCCCGCCAAGGAGGTCCCATGTTCCCCATCCGCACCCGCTCCCGGGTACGCGCTCTCGCCGTCGCCGCGACCGCGCTGATCGCCGCCACGGTGGCCCTCGCCGTACCGGTCCAGCCCCGCCCCGCCGAGGCGGCGATCGGCGGGATCACCTGGCAGGACGAGTTCAACGCGCCGGCCGGCGCCCCGGTGGACCAGAACCGGTGGCGCTTCGACATCGGCGGCGGCGGCTGGGGCAACAACGAACGGCAGTACTACACCAGCAGCACGAACAACGCGGTGCACGACGGACAGGGCAACCTGGTCATCACCGCGCGCCGGGAGAACCCGGCCAACTACCAGTGCCACTACGGGCGGTGCGAGTACACCTCCGCCCGCCTGCTCACCGCCGCGACGTTCACCCAGGCGTACGGCCGCTTCGAGGCCCGCATCAAGATCCCGCGAGGCCAGGGCATCTGGCCGGCGTTCTGGATGCTCGGCAACGACATGGGCAGCGTCGGCTGGCCGAACGCCGGCGAGATCGACATCATGGAGAACATCGGCCGGGAGCCGAACACCGTCTACGGCACCATCCACGGCCCGGGCTACTCGGGCGCGGGCGGGATCACCGGCAGCCGGACCGTCGGAGCGCCGCTCGCCGACGCCTTCCACACCTACCGGGTGGACTGGGAGCCGAACTCCATCGTCTGGTACCTCGACGGCGTCGAGTACCACCGCGTCGACCCGGGCCGGCTCGGCGGCAACCGCTGGGTGTTCGACCACCCCTTCTTCATGATCCTGAACGTCGCGGTCGGCGGTAACTGGCCGGGCTACCCGGACGCCTCCACCCAGTTCCCGCAGCAGATGCTGGTGGACTACGTACGCGTCTCCGGCTACACCTCCGGCGAGCCGTCGCCCGGGACCACCCGGATCAAGGGCGCGGCGAGCGGCCGGTGCATCGACATCCCCGGCGCCAACCCGGTCGACGGGGCCAAGCTGCAGATCTGGGACTGCAACACCACTGCCGCGCAGGCCTGGACCTTCGCCGCCGACGGCACCCTGCGGGCCATGGGCAAGTGCATGGACCCGGCCTGGGCCGGCACGGCCAACGGCACCGAGGTCAACCTGGTGAGCTGCAACGGCAACCCGGCGCAACGCTTCACCCTCACCGCCGCCGGTGACCTGGTCAACCTCAGCGCCAACCGGTGCGTCGACGTGCGGGACCGGGTCACCGGCAACGGCGGCCGGCTCCAGCTGTGGGACTGCACCGGCGGCAGCAACCAGAAGTGGTCCCGCGCCTGACGAGCGCCCACCCGCCTCCCGTACGCCACCCCCACGCCCTTCGTCGAGCAGCCCCGGCTCGACGAGATGGTGCCCGTCCCCACCATCGAGGAGATTCCCGATGACCAACAGACGCCCGTTCCGGGCCCGACTCGCCGCCGCCCTCGGCGGGCTCGCGGCACTCGTCCTCGCCGTACCCGTGGCCCTCACCGCCACCGAGGACCGCGCGCTCGCCGTCGGCCCCGACCTGCTCCCCGTCACCGTCACCAACAACTCCGGCCGCGGCGAGGCGGTCCACCTCTACATCCTCGGCACCGACATCCGGCCCGGCGGGGGCCTCGGCTATGTCAACGCGGCCGGTGCCTTCACCCGCTGGCCCGCCGGCGGCCTCCCGCCGACCCCGGCACCGGACGTGTCGATCGCCGGCCCCGCCAACGGCGGCAGCGTCACCGTCCGGATCCCGCGCTTCATCTCCGGGCGGATGTACTTCTCGTTCGGCCGCAAGCTCGACTTCCGGCTGACCCCGGACGGGCTCGTGCAGCCCGCGCCGTGGGCCGCCGGCGACCCGAACCGGGACATCCTGTTCGACTGGTCGGAGTTCACCTACAACGACGCCGGACTGTGGTTGAACAGCACCCAGGTGGACCAGCTCGCCGTTCCGCACGCCGTCTCCGTGACCAGCGGCAACGGCGTCACCACCAAGACCGGCGAGCTGCTGAACAACGGCCGGAACAACGTGATCGACGCCGTCCGCGCCCAGCCGGCCTTCGCCCGCTCGGTCATCACCCGCGCCGACGGCACGGTGCTACGCGTGCTCGCGCCGGGCAAGGCCATGGACGCCGGTCTCATGGATCCCGGCTACCTCGACTCGTACATCACCTCGGCGTGGAACGCGTACACCAGCCGTACCCTCACGGTCGTGCCGCGCACCGCCGAGCCGAACCGCCGGTTCTTCGGCCGCACGGTCGGCAGCACCATGGTCTTCACCGACTCGTCCGGCGCCCAGGTGGCGACGGTCGCCAAGCCCACCACCAGCAACGTGTGGGGCTGCGACGGCGTCTTCAACGCCCCGAACACGCCGCCGTTCATCGAGCCGGAGATCAAGCGCACCCTCTGCACCGCGCTCAACCGCGGCACCCTCGGCCAGTTCGACACCGAGCCCCGGCTGGACGCCGCCTCCTTCTACAAGAACAGCGCACCGAACCACTACTCCCGCATCATCCACGCCAACATGGCCGACGGTAAGGCCTACGGCTTCGCCTACGACGACGTCGGCGGCTTCGAGTCGCTCGTGCACAGCGGCGATCCCCGCTCGGCCGCCGTCACCCTGACGCCGTTCGGCGCCGGCGGCCCGACCGGCCCGCCGCCGACCACCCCGCCGGCCACCGGCGACATGGTCGTCAGCAACTGGCACCAGAAGTGCGTCGACGTGCCCAACTGGAACTTCGCCGACGGCCAGCGGCTCATCGTCTGGGACTGCCACGGCGGCACCAACCAGCGCTGGGAGTTCGTCAACGGCACCCTGCGCACCCTGAACAACAAGTGCATGGACGTCGCCTGGGGATCCACCGCCAACGGCGCCGCCATCCAAATCGCGACCTGCTCCGGCAACCCTGCCCAGCAGTTCGTGCTCAGCGCGGCGGGCGACCTGGTCAACCCGCAGGCGAACAAGTGCGTGGACATCGCCGGCTGGAACCCGAACAACGACGCGGTGCTCCAGCTCTGGGAGTGCACCGGCGGCGCGAACCAGAAGTGGCGGCGCGGCTGAAAGGCGACAGCCCTGACGCGCACGCGGCGGCGACCAGCTCTGGCCGCCGCCGCGTGCGCGCCACCGTCTCGTCCCACGGCGGCGACGGCCGGGTGCGCCCGGTCGCCCGTCAGAGGGACTTGGCCACGTCCACCAGCTGGTCCAGGGCCGCGCCCCAGCCCTCGACGAAGCCCATCTCCTCGTGCTGCTTCTTCGCCGAGGCGTCGGCGTGCATGGCCGTGGCGGTGTACCGCGTGCCGGTGCCGTCGGGCTCGATGCTGATCACCGCGGTGAACGGGAAACCGCCCTCGGTGACCTGCGGGCGGAATCCCGGCCCCAGGCCGGAGGTGAACACCAGCGTCGAACCCTGCTCGACCAGCAGGATGCAGCCGCTGCTCGGGAACTCCTCACCCTCCGGCGAGCGCATGACGGTGTCGAAGCGCCCACCGGGCCGCAGGTCGATCTCGCAGGAGGAGGTGGACCAGGGCTTCGGGGCGAACCAGCGCACCAGCAGTTCGGGCGTGGTCCAGGCCTTCCAGACCAGCTCGGGGGCGACGTCGACGGTGCGCTGCAGGACGAGGTCGAGCTCCGGGTTCACGGGGTAGGCGGTCATGTCTGCTGCTCCTTCAGGTCGTAGAGAAGCGCATCGAGTTGATCGAGGCGTCGGGTCCACATGGCACGCTGCGCGTCGAGCCAGGTGTCGACGCGCTCGAGCGGCTCAGGCGCGAGGCGATAGGTCCGCACCCGTCCCTTCTTTTCCGACGTCACCAGGCCCGAGCGTTCGAGAACACCCAGGTGCTGGAGGAACGACGGCAGTGCCATGTCGAACGGACGCGCCAGGTCGCTGGTGGTGGCCGGGCCCTGGCCGAGGCGCTCGACCACGCGGCGGCGGGTGGGATCCGACAGCGCGTGGAACACGCCGTCCAGCGACGCGTCGGGCGCCCCGCCCCCACCACTCGCGCGCTTAGGCATGTGCCTAAGTATGCAGGCGAGCGATAGTTAGGTCAATCCCTCAGTGATGGCGGGGTCGCGGAGGACGACGTATGGGTGGTGAGCGATATACCTCGGAGGCATAAATATGACTCTCAGGTATATCGCTCACCAGCATGTCCGGGAGGTGGGCACTACCCTCGGTGGCCAATCTGGATACGCCCGCCTGCGGCCCGCGGGCGCCGTAGCGTCGATCGGATGGACGCGCCAGGTGGACGGCCCTGTCTCCGCGTCGCCGGGGATGGAATGATCCCAGCGTGCCGATCAATCGTCGCTCGCTGCTCGGGCTCGGGCTCTCCGCCGCCACCGCGGCACTCGCCGGCTGCCGGGGGGAGCCCTCGGCAGGCCAGGCCGGCGCCTGGCGCACGCCCGGCACGCCCGCACCCGGCCAGGGTGCCGCCGCCGCCACCGGCTCCGTCGTGCGCACGTCTCCGGTCAGCCGCCGGCTGACCACCGTGCTCGGCGGCTACCTGAAGCCGACCAGCCAGAACCCGGCCCACCCGATGTACGCCGGGGCGGTCGCGGTGGCGCTGCACGGCGGGCAGACGTACGCGCAGGTGGCCGTCGGCGAGGCCCTGCGCTTCGGCGCCGGGCCGGTGCTCCTGCCCGCCGCCGACCGGGTCCGGATGCGCACCGACTCGATCTTCGACCTCGCCTCGATCACCAAGGTCTACACCTCGATCCTCGCCCTGCAGCAGGTGGACCGGGGCCGGATCGACCTCGACGCGCCGGTGGTGAGCTACCTGCCGGAGTTCACCGGGGCCGGCAAGTCGGCCGTCACCGTGGCGATGTTGCTGACCCACACCAGCGGGCTCCCCGTCGGCGCCACCGTGACCGGCTACGCCACCCTGGCCGAGAAATGGCGCGCGGTCCTGGCCACGCCGCTGGTCAGCGGCGCGGTCCCCGGCCGGGTGTTCCGCTACTCGAGCGTCGGGCTCATGGTCCTGGGCAAGCTGGTGGAGAAGGTGACCGGCCAGCGGCTCGACCAGGCGCTGAAGACCGGGCTGACCGACCCGCTCGGCCTGCGCTGGACCGGCTTCAACCCGAACACCTGGCTCAGCGCCACCGACCGGGCCACCCGGCTGGTCGCCACCGACGCGAGGTCCTCCCGGGGCCTGCTGCGCGGCGTCGTGCACGACGACGTGGCCAACCACCTGGGCGGCATCGCCGGGCACGCCGGGATCTTCAGCACGGCGCAGGAGGTGGCCGTCATCGGCCAGCTGCTGCTCGACGGCGGCACCTACGGCGGGCAGCGGATCCTGGCCGAGAGCACCGTCCGGCGGATGCTGACCAACGCCAACGCCGGACTGCCCGCCGTGGACCCGGAACGACCGAGCCGGACCGCCGACCACGGGCTCGGCGTGGTGCTGCACCAACCCTGGTTCATGGGTCAGCTCAGCCGGCCCACCACCTTCGGGCACACCGGCTTCACCGGCACGTCCCTGCTGGTCAGCCCCGCCCGCAGCACGGTGTTCGTGCTGCTCACCAACCGGGCCCACCCGAACTGGAGCTGGGCGAACCCCGATCCCGTGCGGGTGGCGACCGCCAACGTCCTGGCCCGCCTGCCCGTCCTCTCGGCCACCAGCACGAGATGACGGCCGCGCCGCCGCAGGTCGGCACGGCACGCTTCACTGCCGGCCCGGCGGTCACCCCGATTCGGGCAGCCGGACCGGTGGACCGAACCGGACCGGGACGCCCGGGGAGAAGAGCACGCTGGCCGGCGGACCGGCCGGCGGTGGCAGTCCCGCGGCGGTGACCAGCTCGTCGTCCAGGTGCCGCAGCTCGGCCCGGTGCAGCGGCCAGCGGGGATGCCAGTTCGGCAGGTGCAGCGTGCGCCCGTACGCCCGGGTGTGCAGGCCCCAGCGGGCGGTGACGAAGTGCTCCAGCGCGGTCGGCTCGGCGATCGGTTCGCCCACCCGGACGACCATCCGGCTCGTCGTACCGGCCGGGCCGGGCCAGCGACGCCGGCACCGGTAGGTGAAGCGGTCACCGTCGCGCTCCAGCCGCATCGTCGACCAGAGGTACGGCAGGCGCAGCGTCGCCCGGGCCACCAGCACCGGCACCAGCCGGGACGCGTCCAGTGAGCGGAACACCACCGCGCGCCGACCGGTGTGGTCGACCGAGTAGAGCCGGACGTTCGTCTCGTAGAAGCTGCCGAAGTACGGCACCCCCGGCCCCGCGCCGAGGCCGAGCCCCACCATCCGGAAGCCGATCAGGCCGACGTAGCTGACCCCGTCCAGGGTGTCCGGACGGGTGCCGACGGGCAGCAGGGGCGCGACCAGCTCCGGCGCGACCGCCCAGTGCAGGAAGGTGAGGTTCTCCCACCGCTGCCCCAGGATCGCCCGCCGGAACCTCTGCCCCGGCGCGAAGTCGACCGGTTCGATGTCCATCTGGCCATCCTGCCCCGGCCGAGGTGGACGGAGCCTCGTTCCCCGGTCCGACGTGGCGCCTCCTCCCCCGGGAGGAGGCGGCGCTCCGACCGCCGGCCGCGACCGGGGCCTCGGGTCGGGCGCTATCGGCGAGCCCGTTCACCAGCATCTACAGGCATGACTACCGCGTTGCGCCGGGCGGCACACTGGCACCGCCCCATGATGGTCTTCGTCGCGGCGATGGCGGTGCTCGCCGTCGTCTCCGCGATCGGCGTCGTCGCCGACCCGCGCGTCCTCACCGGCGTGCCGATCTGGCTCAAGCCGCTCAAGTTCTCGGTGTCCTTCGTGCTGTACGGCACCACCCTCGCCTGGATGCTCTCCCTGCTGCCCCGCCGCAGCCGGCTCGCGGAACGGGCGGGCACCGTCATCGTCGCCATGTCGGTGGTCGAGATGGCGGTGATCGTCGGGCAGGTGCTGCGCGGCACGACCAGCCACTTCAACGGGACCACCCCGCTGAACGCCGCCCTGTTCACGGTGATGGGCGCGTCGATCGGCGTGCTGTTCGCCGCGCACTTCGTCATCGGGGTCGTGGTGGTGCAACGGCGGATCGCGGACCGGGCCGCCACGTACGCGGTCGGGCTGGGGATCGGCCTGTCCCTGCTGGGCATGCTGGCGGCGGTGCCGATGGTGCTGCCCGCCCAGGAGCCGGGGATCGAGGGGATCAGCGGGGCGCACAGCGTGGGTGTCCTGGACGGCGGGCCCGGGCTGCCGCTGGTCGGCTGGAGCACCACCGGCGGCGACCTGCGGATCGGGCACTTCGTGGGCCTGCACGCCCTGCAGGCGTTGCCCATCCTGGCGATCCTGCTGAGCCGGTTCCTCGGCACCCGGCTGGACGAGCGCACCCGGGTCCGGCTGCTGGTCGTCGCGGGCGCCGCCTACGGCGTACTCACGGTGCTGTTGACCTGGCAGGCCCTGCGCGGGCAGCCGCTGCTGCGCCCGGACGCCCTCACGCTGGCCGCCGTGGTGGCCCTGGTCCTGGCGACCGCGACCGCCGCCGGCGTGGTCGTGGCCCGCCGGCGCCGCCCGGAACTGGCGCTGGCGGCATGACCGGGACGCTGTTCACGCTGACCTTCGCCCTGGTCGCGCCGTTCTGGGCGCTGATGATCCTGCTGCCGCGCTGGTCCGGCACCGTGCGGATCATCAGCTTGCCGCTGATCGTGCTGCCGGTCCTGGTGATCTACGCGATGGTGGTGGTGCCGGCGCTCGGCGAGGTGCTGCCGGTGGTGACGTCGCCGACCCTGGACGGCGTGCGCGACCTGCTCGGCAGCGCCGACGGCGCGGCCGCGGCCTGGGCGCACATGGTGGCGTTCGACCTGTTCGCCGGCCGCTGGGCGTGGCTCGACAGCCGGGAACGGGGGGTGCCCGCGCTGGTGATGGCCCCGGTGCTGCTGCTGACGATCCTGCTCGGACCGGTCGGCCTGGCCGCCTACCTCGGGCTCCGGATCGGCTGGGCCCGGCCGGCGGCGGCCGCTGCCGGCGAGCGGCAACCCCTAGGCTGAGCGGCGTGCGGTGGGTGGGCCGGCTGTTCGACGCGCGCGACACGCTCGCGCGGATGCTGCTGCTCGACCTCAGTGGCGTCGGCTACCTGGTCTTCGGCGCCAACGCCGGGCGTTCGCCGACGGCCACCCAGTGGTTCCTCGCGGTGGTCGCGTTCGCCGTCGCACTGGCGTTGCACCGCCGGCCGCTGGTCAACCTGGTGGCGCAGGCCGCGCTGCTGGCCGTCGCGATCGTGCTCGTCGACGACACCACGATCAACCAGGTCGGGGCCAGCTGGGCCCTGCTGGAGCTGGCCATGCGGGCGGAGCGGCCGCGGATCATCTGGCTGGCCGCCGGGCTGCTGGCCGCCGTCGCCCTGACCGATTCGATCGGCGATCCGCTCCCCCGCGTCCTCTCCGGCGTCTTCGGGCTGACCGTGGAGGTCGGCCTGCCGCTGCTGCTCGGCCTGGTCATCCGGACCACCCGGGAGCTGGGCCGGCAGGCCGAGGAGCGGGCGGCGGAGGAGCAGCGCCGGCGCGAGTCGGAGAGCCGCGCCGCCCGCGCCGACGAACGCAGCGCCATCGCCCGCGAGCTGCACGACGTGGTCGCGCACCACGTGGCGTCGATGGTGCTGCGGGTCGGCGTGGCCCGGCACGTGCTGACCGAGCTGGACCCCCGGGTGGGCGAGGTCTTCGACGACGTGCACGGCACCGGGACCGCCGCCCTGGCGGATCTGCGCCGACTGGTCGCGGTCCTGCGCCACCCCGACGGGGTACGCGGTGACGCGGCGCTGACCGCGATCGAGCCGGCGGCGCTCCCGGCGGCGCTCGGCGCGGCGGTGGACCGGGCCCGCCAGGCCGGCGTCACGGTGGAGGCCGACGTCGACCCGGCGGTCGGTTCGCTCGACGCGGTCCGGGGCCTGGCGGTGCTGCGACTGACCCAGGAGGCGCTGACCAACGTGGCCAAGCACGCCGGCACGTCCGCGCGGGCGCGCCTGTCGGTATCCGTGGTCGACGCGGCCGTGCACTGGGAGGTCTCCGACGACGGGCGCGGACGGGTCCCGGCGGCGGTGCCGCCCGGCGGCGGCCACGGCATCACCGGCATGCGCGAGCGCGTCGAGGTGCTCGGAGGACGGTTGGAGGCGGGACCTGTCGGCGCGGGCTGGCGGGTGCGTACCGTCCTCCCGGCCGTCGCCTCCGCGCCGGCCCCACCCCCCGCGCCGGCCGGCACACCGGCGCCCCGCCGCGGCGACGCGCCGGCCGCACCGCACGAGACGGAGAGCTCATGATCCGCGTCCTGCTGGTCGACGACCAGCACCTCATCCGCGCCGGCCTGCGCATGCTCTGCGACGCCCAGCCCGACATCGAGGTCGTCGGCGAAGCCGACAACGGCCGCGACGCGATCACCCTCGCCGCCCGGCTGGTGCCCGACGTCGTCGTGATGGACCTGCGCATGCCCGGCGTCGACGGGATCACCGCCACCAGCCGCATCCTCGCCGACCGCCCCGCCACCCGCGTGCTGGTGCTGACCACCTTCGGCGACGACGACCACCTCTACCCGGCCCTGACCGCCGGCGCCTGCGGGTTCCTGCTCAAGGACGCACCCCCGGCCGACCTGCTCGACGGCGTCCGCCGGGCCGCCGCGGGCGACAGCCCGTTCAGCCAGGACGTGCTGCGACGCCTGGTCCAGCGGGCGGTGCACGCCCGCGTCGGAACGCCGCAGCCGGCCCAGGGACTGACCGCGCGCGAACAGGACGTGCTGGACCTGGTCGCCGAGGGGTTGTCGAACACGGAGATCGCCGAGCGGCTGCACATCGGCGTGACCACGGTCAAGACCCACATCACCAGCCTGATGACCAAGACCAACAGCCCGAACCGGGTACGGCTGGCCCTGTTCGCCCGCGGCGGCTGAGCGGCGCCGGTCGACGGGTCAGCGGGCGGCGTCCGGGTGCCCCGGCATACCGGAGCCGCCGCCGCTGCCGCCGGACGCGCCACCGGCCACGCCCGACCCGTCGTCCTGGGTGACCAGGTCCGGACGGGTGTCGGTGTCGTCCGGGGCGGGGACCTCGGTGTCCGCCTCCACCTGCACGAGCCGGGCCTGGCCGGCCTCGTCCTCGGCGTGCTCCGGGTCGACCGGCAGCTCACCGTCACGCGCCTGGTACCCCACGGTCGTCTCCCGTCGGTGGCCTGTCTGTCCGGCGACGGCTACCCGCCACCGACGACGGGAAACCTGCGCCGCGGCCCCTCGACCGGCGGTGCTGCCCGGCCGCGTTCCCTCAGACGGCCGTGGCCCGGGCGACCTTCCAGTCACCGTCGACCGGGACCAGGGTGAGCACCACCCGGTTCTGGTCTACCTTCTCCCCCGCCGTGGTCACGTTGCGTCGGTACTGGTTGAGGTACACCAGCAACTCGACCCGGTCGGCGGTCGCGGTCACCACGCCCGTCGAGGACACCTCGGCCGCCACGACCGCCTGCTGCTTGGTGGCGGTCTGCTTCAGCGCCGCGGTGGTCTGGGCGTACTCCTGGGCGAAGGAGCCGGTGGCGAAGGTGCGGCCGTTGGCCACGCTGTCGTCGAAGGCCCGGTAGTCGTAGGAGAAGATCGCCTTGGCGGCGGCGGGGGCGGTGGCCAGCGCCTGGCGTACCGCGGTGTCCCGCTGCGCGGCCCGGTGGTTGCCCCACCAGGCGAGGCCGGCGACCACGGTGGCCAGCACGATCGCGACGACCAGCGCCGGGACCAGCCCGAACCGGGCCGGACGCCACCGGAAGGCAGGCCGCCGTCGCACGAATTCGACCAGCTTACCCACGGGTCCTCCCTCTCTCAGCCGACGAACTGCAGGCGGGCGACGAGCCACCGGTCGCTGTCCCGGTCGTGGACCATGTCCAGCTGGATGCGGTAGTGCGACAGCCGGCCCTGCGGCGCCTTGACGTTCTTGACGGTGGCGTCGACGGCCACCAGTACGACCGCGCGACGGCGGTCCCCGGAGACCAAACCGGCCCGCAGCACCGAGCCGCTGGACTCGACCTTGTTCTCCACCACCGCGGTGCGGACCTGCGACTGCCCCCGGACGAACTCCTCCTTGAAGTCGCCGGTGGCCCCGTCCGTGATCCGTTGGGTGTCCCGGTCGACGCTCGCCGCGCTGACCGAGACGAAGTTGACGCTGGCCTGCTTGGCGGCGGCGACGGCCTGCTGCCGGGCCTGGTCCGTCGCCCGGTCGACGTACCACTGGTGGCCGGTGGTACCGGCCGCGGCGAGCGCCGCGGCGAGCAGGACCACGAGCAGCCCGACCAGCGCTCGCCGGCGTCCCGCCGGCCCGTCCCCGGTCCGCTTCCCGGCGCCGGGACCGCCCTCGTCCTTCCGCGGCGGGCCGTCGGCGTCCGCCGGGTCGTCCCCGCCGGCCGGGTCCTGGACCGCGGCCGGGTCCTCGTCCTCGACCGGCTCCCGGTCGAGCCGTTCCAGGAGGTCCTCGATCGGCGACGCGGACCCGGACACCTGGCGCGGGACGACCCGGCGCCGCGGGGCGCGGCCGGGCACGTTGGGCTTCGCCCCCTTGATCACTTTCAGCGTGTGGTCCCTGCGGGCCTGCATCGCCACCTCCTCCTTCGCGCCGGTCACGGGGTCACCCCGGCGAGCAGCAGCTGCTTCCACGACTGGTCCCCGGCCATCCGGGCCTGACCGCCGGTCCCGCCGAACTGCAACGGTCGGCCGTCGGCGCCGAGCACCAGACCGGTCGCCGGGTCGTACCCGGCGGTCCCGGTCGGCCCGGCGGGCGCGGCGCCGGACGGGGCGGGCGCCGGGGCGCGCTCGCGACCGCCGGGGCGGGGGGCGTTGCCTGCGCCGCGGACACTTGCGCCGGCTGCCCGCTCCGCCGGGCCGCACGTCCGGCCGCCGCCGCCGTAGGTGCAGGGCGGCGGGTCGTTGGCGTTGACGACCAGGCCGAAGTGGGCGGTGCCGTCGCCCGGGGCGACCGTGAACCCGCCGGCGACGGCGAGCGGGTACACCACCAGCAACTGCTCGATGCCCGGCAGCCGCCGGGCCGCGATGCCGTTGACGGTCACCAGGTTGCCCAGCAGCGTGCCGACCGCCGGTTCCAGCCCGCGCAGCAGGGCGACCAGTTCGGCCCCGGCGGGCGGTCCGGCGGCCAGCAGCCGGCGCAGGTCCGGGTCGGCCGCGCGGACGGTCGCCGCGAGCTGCGCCAGGCCCGCCGCCCAGCGGCGCAGCGCCTCCGCCGACTCCGCCTGGGTGGTGAGCACGGTCCGGCCGTCCTCGATGAGCGTGAGCGTCTCCGGCAGCCGGGCGGTCGCCTCATTCAGCAGCAGGTCGCCGGCGTCGAGGATCCGTTCCAGCGCCTGCTCGTTGCCCTCGAAGGCGGTGCCGAGCTCGGTGATCAGCACGGTGAGGTCGTCGGGGTCCAGCGAGCGGACCAGGGCGTCGAGGTTGGTCAGCAGCGTCTCCGGGGCCAGCGGGACCCCGGTGCGGTCCGCCGGGATCACCGAGCCGCCGGCGAGGTACGGGCCGCTGTCCCGCTCCGGGCGCAGGTCGACGTACTGCTCGCCGACGGCGGAGCGTTGCGCCACCACGGCGCGCAGGTCGTCGGGCACCCGGACGTCGCGGCGCAGCCGCAGGTCGGCGCGGACCCCGCCGTCGCGCAGGTTCACCGCGGTGACCCGACCGATCGGGACCCCCCGGTAGGTGACCGGGGCGTTGCTGAAGATGCCGCCGGCGCGGGCGAGGTCCAGGTGGACCACGTAGCTCCCGCCGAAGAGCCGGTCACCGAGCCCGACGTACCGGATTCCCACGTAGCCGACGCCGAGCACGCTCACCAGCAGGAAGGCCAGGACCTGCACCTTCGCCGTACGTCCGATCATGGCCGCAGTCCCCCTCCGAGCAGGTCCGGCAGGTCGCCGATCTGTCCGGTCACCGCGCCGGTGACCGGCAGCACGCACGGTGCCGACAGGACGGTGCCGGCAGGCAGTTCGGTGCCGGCGGGAAATGCCGTCCCCGGCGGCACGAGGCCCTTGGGCAGGATCAGGCCGCCGACGGGCACCATCGAGCCGGGCTTGAGCAGGACGCAGCCCTCGGGCAGCAGGCAGTCCTTCGGTGGTGTCCAGGTCGCCGGGAAATCGTCCGGGTCGGGCAGGCACCGGGTCAGGGGCAGCTCGGGCAGCGGGCCGGAGCCGGGACCGGGTCGCGGCCCGGTGTTCGGGCCACCGGCCGTGGGCGGTCCGGTCGTGCCGGGTGCCGTCGGCGGGGCGACCGGACGGGCCGGCGGCGGCGCGGCGGCGACCAGGTTCGACAGGATCGAGGCCGAGTCGAGGTCGGCGGTCACGGAGAGGTTGACGAAGTCGCCGACGATCGCGCCGGTGACGTTCGGCGGGAACGGGTACGACAGCATGAAGTCCAGCGACTTCGGCAGGTCGTCGCCGGCGCGTACCAGCTGCTCCAGGATCGGTTGCAGCGCCCGGAGGTCGGCGAGCGTGTCGTCGCGGCTGCGGTTGACCACCCGGGTGCCGACCTCGCCGAGTTCGCCGAGGGCGGTCAGCGCCTCGGTCAGTTGGGCGCGTTGTTGGGCCAGCACGGTGACGCCGGGGGCGAGGGAGTCCACCGCCTCGCCGAGCACCTGCTTCTGCCGGGCGAGCCGGCCGGTCAGCCGGTCGAGGGCGTCGAGCGCGCGGACCAGGTCCGCCTTCTGCTTGTCCAGCCCGCCGATGAACTCCTCGAGCTGGCCCAGCGCGTCCCGGACGGCGGGTTCGCGCCCCTCCAGCGCGGCGCCGAGTTCCTGGTTGATGGTCCGTAGCTGCGCCAGGCCGCCACCGTTGAGCAGCAGGCCGAGGGCGGCGAGGACCTCCTCGACCTCGGCGCCGCGGGCGGTGCGGGACAGCGGGATGACGTCGCCGTCGGCGAGTCGGGCGCTGGCCGGGGCGGTGGGCGGGGCGGCGAGCGTCACGTACTTCTCGCCCAGCAGGCTGCTCTGCCGCACCGCTGCGGTCGCGTTGGCGGGCAGCCGCACGTCGGCGCCGACCCGCAGGGTGACCCGGGCGGTCCAACCGGCGAGGGAGATCTTCTCGACGCTGCCGACGGTCACGTCGTCGACCTTGACGGCGGCCTGCGGCACCAGGTCCAGCACGTCGCTGAACTCGGCGGTGACGGCGTACCCGTCGCCGGTCGGGGCGCCGCCGGGCAGCGGCACGTCGGCGAGGTCGGGCAGGCCGCACCCGGCCGGGAGCAGCGCCACCAGGAGCGCCCCGGCCAGGGCGCGCAGCACCCGGGCGGTCACGACACACCCCGCAGGATGCCGCCGAGGGTGGGGTCGCTGCTGATGGAGGAGCCGCCCGGCGCCTGGTCGGTGATCGGCGCACCGGGGGAGCTGACAGGAGGTCCCGGTGAGGACCCGCCGATCGCCGGGGCGCCGGGCGGCAGCTTGAGCAGCTTTCGCAGCTGATCGGTCATCGGCAGCCCACGCGAGTGCAGGGTCTGCGCGAGGGCCAGGCACTTCGCGGGCACCTCGGCGGCGGGGAGCTGGTCGACCATCAGCGAGCAGGCGAAGCCGGCCGGGTCGTACGGGCCCATCGCGTTGTTGCGGGTGTCCAGGGTGCCGGAGCGGGCGTTGTAGGCGAGGTGGAGGTTGTTCACGGCGAGCGGGGCCACGTCGAGGATCTCGATGACCGCCTGCTGCTGGCGGACCAGCACGCCGGTGATCTCCGTCAACGCGGTGACGTTGGAGGTCAACGCGGTGCGGTTCTGCTTCACGAACGCGGTGACGTCGTCCAGCGCGGTGGCGAGGTTGCGCAGCGCGGCGGCCAGTTCCTCGCGCTCGCCGGCGAGCTGTTCGGCGACGTCGGCCAGCTGCCGGTTGAAGGCGCGCACCTGCTGGTCGCTGCGGGCCAGCGCGGTGGTGAAGCGTTGCAGGTTGGCGACCGAGCCGAACAGGTCCTGCCGGCCGTCGGCGAGGGTGGTCAGCGCCCGGGACAGGCCGTCGAGGGTGTCGTGCAGCTCCTGCCCGTTGCCCTCCAGGTTGGCGCGGCCGGTGGCGACCAGGTCGGACAGTGCCCCGTCCCGGTTGGCGCCCCCGGGGCCGAGCGTGCGGTTGAACTCGTCGAGCGCCTGGTAGATGTCGTCGATCTCCATCGGCACGGCGGTGCGCTCCAGCGGAATCTCCGCCTTGTCGGGGAGCGCGGCGCCACCGGCGTAGGCGGGGGTGAGCTGCACGTACCGGTCGCTGACCACGCTGGGCGGGACGATGAGCGCCTGCGCGTCGGCGGGTACGGAAACCTCGGCGTCGTAGCGCATGGTGACCTTGACCGCGCGGCCCTGCGGGGTCACCGCGACCACCTCGCCCACCCGGACGCCCAGCACCCGCACGTCGGAGCCGGGATAGACCCCGACGGCCTTGGTGAACCAGGCGACCACCTGCCGTGGCGGGTTGTCGTCACGCAGGACGACCACGCCGGCGGCGACGGCGACCAGCAGGGCGGTGGCGACGGCGAGCGGTCGTCGCCAGCGCTGGACGGGGCCCGGCATCAGCGACCTCCCGTGGTGGGCTGGTACGGCTGGAGCAGCCCGGAGACGTACGAGTCGAACCAGCGGCCGTTGCCGACCACGTTGGCGAACGCGGTGACGAACGGGCCCATCCGTTGGATGGTCTGTTCGAGGTCGTCCCGGTTGCGTTGCAGGATGGCGACCACCTCGCGCAGCTTCTTCAGCGCCGGGGCGAGCTGGGTGCGGTTGTCGGCGACGAGTCCGGAGAGCTGGGTGGCGAGGTCGTCGGTGCCGACGAGCAGCTTGTGGATGGCGTCGCGCCGCTTGCTCACCTCGGCCAGCAGCGCCTCGCCGTCCGTGACGAGCTTGCGGAACTCCTCGTCGCGGGTGGCGAGCACGCCGGTGACCTTCCGGGCCCGGGTGAGCAGCGTCCGCAGTTCGGCGTCGCGGTCGGCCACGGTCCGGGACAGCCGGGACAGGCCGGTCAGGGAGGCGTTGACGCTGCCGGGGGTCTCGGCGAAGGTCTGCGACAGGGTGGTGAAGGCCGCGGCGAGCTGCTCGGTGTCGACCTTGTCGAGGGTGTCGGCGAGTCCGGTGACCGCCTGCACCACGTCGAACGGCGCCGCGGTGCGGGACAGCGGGATCTGTGCGCCCTCACGCAGCCGCCCCGGTCCGGCCGGCGACAGTGCCAGGTACTTCTGCCCGAGCACCGTCTTGATCCGGATGGTGGCGCC
The DNA here is from genome assembly GCF_036906795.1 of Micromonospora sp. CPCC 205739. Taxonomy (NCBI): domain Bacteria; kingdom Bacillati; phylum Actinomycetota; class Actinomycetes; order Micromonosporales; family Micromonosporaceae; genus Micromonospora; species Micromonospora sp. CPCC 205739. The sequence continues at coordinate 79,882 of NZ_JBAKHS010000021.1, forward strand.
GGTGTCGGTGCCGAGGCGGACGCCGTCGTCGTCCATGCGGAAGCTGACCCGGACGTAGGACGCGCCGTCGCGGGCGAGTTCCACGGCGGTCACCTTGCCGACCCGGACCCCGGCGACCCGCACCTCGCTGCCGGCGGTGAGGCCGCTGGCGTCGTGGAAGGCCGCCTGGTACGCGCGTCCGGTGAGGGTGGCCAGCCGATCGAGCTGGAAGGCGCCCAGCAGCGCGGCGACGATCAGAGTCAACCCGATCGATCCGACGACGACGGGGTTGCGTTCACGGAACGGTGTCATCGGCTGCCTCCCGTGGAACAGCGAGCGGCCGAGGCGCTGAAGGCAGGCAGGTCGAGCGGTGCCCGGCCGGCCACCGCCACGTTGCCGTCGAAGTCGCAGAGGTAGAAGTTGAACCACGAGCCGTAGGAGGCGACGCGGGTCAGTGCCTCGTAGCGCTCGGGCAACCGACCGAGGGTGCCGTCGATGACGGCGGCGTTGCGGTTGAGGTTGCCGGCGAGCTGGTCCAGGGCGCGGACGTCCGCGGCGAGCGGGGGGCGTGCCTGTTCGATCAGGCTGGACGTGGCGGTGGTGAGTTCACCGATGCTGACCAGCGACTCGCCGATGGCCTTGCGGTCGCCGGAGAGGCCGGAGACGAACTCCTGCAACTGGGCGATGCTGCGGTCGAGGTCGCGGTCCCGCTCGGCGAGGGTGCCCAGGACGCTGTTGAGGTTGGTGATGACCCGGCCGATGACGGCGTCCCGGTCGGCCAGGGTGTGGGTCAGTGAGGCGGTCCGTTGCAGCAGGCTGGTCACCGTGCCGCCCTCGCCCTGGAGCACCTGGATGATCTCGTAGGCGAGCTTGTTGACGTCCTCGGGGCTCAGCGCGGTGAACAGCGGCCGGAACCCGTTGAACAGCACGGTGAGGTCCAGCGCCGGCGTGGTCTGGCCGAGCGGGATGAGCCCGTCGGCGCGCAGTGGCCGCCCCTCCCCCGGCCCCTCGCTCAGCGCGACGTACCGCTGGCCCACCAGGTTGCGGTAGCGGATCTTGGCGCGGACGCTGGTGGCCACCGGGACGTCGGGGGTGACGGTGAAGGAAACCTCGGCGACGGTGTCGTCGACCACCCTGATGTCGCGGACCCGGCCGACCTTCACCCCGGCGACGCGGACGTCGTCGCCGGGCAGCAGCCCGGTGACGTCGGTGAACCGGGCGCGGTAGGTGACGCCGCCGGGCGGGAAGGCGCCGAGGGTCTGCGCCAGCAGCGCGGTCAGCGTCAGCGTCACCACGGCGAAGACCACCAGCTTCAGCAGGGGCGAGATCGTCCGGCCGCTCATCGGGCGTTCACCACCCCGCCGCGCAGCAGCGGACCCCAGAGCAGGACCGCGATGTCGGGGACCTCCGCCGGTGGGGTGCCGGTGACGGCGCCGACGAGGGGTTTGACCAGGGCGCTCTCCTCGCCGGTGCCGGCCCGGCCCATCGCCGGGGACCCGGCCGCGGGCGGGGTCGCGGCCGTGCCGACGTGCAGGGGGGTACGCGGGCGGGCGCCGGAGTGGTCGTACCCGTCGGCGACCCGCACCTCGGGCGCCGGCTGCGCCGGTCGGGGCAGACCGTGGCAGGCGGGGCCGTTCTTGGCGCCGTAGACCGGCTCGTCGCGCCCCCGCTCGTACTTGCCGCCGTCGCGGGTGACCTCGAGGGTGATGTTCATCCGCCCACCGGCGAAGACCTCCTCGACGCGCGGTTGCAGGGCGACCAGCCCGCTCACCAGGCAGGGGTACTCGGGGGCGTAGGTGGCGAGCAGTTCCAGCACCGGTCGGCTGACCTCGCCGAGAGCGATGAGCTGGTCGCCGTGCCGGTCGAGGAAGCCTCGGGTGACGTCGGCGGTCAGGGTGGCGTCGGCGAGGAACGCGGCCAGTTGGTCGCGCTGGTCGGCGACGGTGCGGGCGGTGACGGTCACGTCGCGCAGCAGGGCGAGCAGGTCGGGCAGCGCGACGTCGTAGCTGTCCAGCACGACCGCCAGCTTCCGGACGTCCTCGGCGATGACCGGCATGGCCGGGTTCAGCTCCCGCAGGTAGGCCTCGAGCCGGACGATGTTCTCGCCGAGCCGCTCGCCGCGCCCCTCCAGCGCGGTCGACAGGGCGCCCAGCGTCGCCGCGAGCTGGTCGGGCCGGATCGCCTGCAGCAGCGGCAGCGCCTCGTCGAGGACCCGTTCCAGTTCCACCGCGGTACGGCTGCGGTCCTGGCCGATGACGGCGCCGTCGCGGATCGGCGGCGCGGTGCCACCGGCGGGCGGGACGAGTTCGACGTACCGCTCGCCGAAGAGGGTCTTCGGCAACAGTCGCGCGGTCACGTCGGCGGGGATCCGCGCCGTGGTGGCCGGGTCCAGCGCCAGCCGGACGGTGGCGCCGGAGCCGGCGCTGGCGACCGCGCGCACCTCGCCGACGACGACCCCGCGCACCTTGACGTCGGCGCCCTGGTTGAGCTGGAGTCCCGTCCGGCCGGCGTGCAGCGTGACCCAGGCGACCGGGGTGAACGCCTTGCGGTACTGCAGCACCGAGCCGGTCAGCGCCGCGGTCAGCACGGCGACGAAGACGATGCCGAGAATGCGATGTCTCATGTTCACCCCGCGATCCGGACGGTGGTGGTCGCGCCCCAGATGGCCAGCGACAGGAAGAAGTCGACGATGTTGACCGCGACGATCGAGAGCCGGACGGCCCGGCCGACCGCGACGCCGACGGCGGCGGGCCCGCCCTTGGCGGTGTAGCCGTAGTAGCAGTGCACCAGCACCACGATCACGCTGAAGACCAGCACCTTGCCGAACGACCAGAGCACGTCCACCGGCGGCAGGAAGAGGTGGAAGTAGTAGTCGTAGGTGCCGGCGGACTGTCCGTAGTAGCCGACCGCGATGGTGCGGGTGGCGAGGTAGCTGCTGAGCAGGCCGACCACGTACAGCGGGATCACCGCGACGAAGCCGGCGATCATGCGGGTGGTGACCAGGAACGGCAGGGAGGGCACGCCCATCACCTCCAGGGCGTCCACCTCCTCGGAGATCCGCATCGCGCCGAGCTGGGCGGTGAAGCCGCAGCCGACGGTGGCCGACAACGCCAGCGCCGCCACCAGCGGCGAGATCTCCCGGGTGTTGAAGTACGCGGAGACGAAGCCGGTGAACGCGCTGCTGCCGATCTGGTTGAGCGCCTGGTAGCCCTGCAGGCCGACCTCGGTGCCGGTGAAGAAGGTCAGGAAGCAGATGACGCCGACGGTGCCGCCGAGCACGGCCAGTGCGCCGGAGCCGAAGCTGACCTCGGCCAGCAGCCGGATCACCTCGCGCTTGTACCGGCGGACCGTCCGGGGCGCCCACGCGATGGCACGCAGGTAGAAGGCGAGCTGACCGCCCAGGTCGTCGAGGTGTCGCAGCACCGTCACGTCAGCTTCCCTTCTGCGGTACGACCTGGAAGTACACGGCCGTGACGAGGAAGTTCAGCGCGAACAGCAGCATGAAGGTGATCACCACGCTCTGGTTGACCGCGTCGCCGACCCCCTTGGGGCCGCCCTTGGCGGTCATCCCCTTGTAGCAGGCGACCAGCGCGGCGGCGGCGCCGAAGAGCAGCGCCTTGACCTCGCCCACCACCAGGTCCGGCAGTTGCCCGAGGGCCTGGAAGCTGGCCAGGTACGCGCCGGGCGTGCCGCCCTGCAGGACCACGTTGAACAGGTAGCCGCCGGTCACCCCGACCACGCTGACCAGGCCGTTGAGCAGGACGGCGACCAGCATCGAGGCGAGCACGCGCGGCACCACCAGGCGCTGGATCGGGTCGATGCCGAGCACCTGCATCGCGTCGAGTTCCTCCCGGATCTTGCGGGCGCCGAGATCGGCGCAGATGGCCGAGCCGCCCGCGCCGGCGATGATCAGCGCGGTGACGATCGGCCCTGCCTCGCGGACCACCGCGAGCACCGACGCGGCCCCGGTGAACGACTGCGCGCCGAGCTGCCGGACCAGCGATCCGAGCTGCAACGCGATGACCGCGCCGAAGGGGATGGAGACCAGCGCGGCCGGCAGGATGGACACCGAGCTGATGAACCAGGCCTGCTGCACGAACTCCCGGACCTGCACCGGCCGGCGGCCCAGGCTGCGCAGGGTGTCCAGGCAGAACGCGAAGAACTCGCCGGTGGCGCGGACGGCGGCGACGGGGGCGCTCATCCGGCCACCTCCCGGTGGTGCCGCCCGTCGGCGGCGAGCTCCCGGCCCAGCTCGATGGTCGGCTGCGCGGTGTCGCGGCGGCCCTCGAAGGAGCCGGGTGGCGGGGTGACGCCGTTGTCCCGGCACCACTGCCCCGGCGGGCGCTCCGCGGCCCGGGGCAGCCCGTCCGAGGGCGGCAGCTGCAGCGGGATGGGCGGCAGCGGGGGCAGCTCCACCCCGGCGTCGGCCTCGGCCTGCAGCTCCTCGGCGTCCTTCTCCTCGGCCATCCCGATCGGGCCGACCCGCTGGGCGTTGAGGAACTGCCGCACCACCGGCTCGGTGCTGGACAGCAGCATCTCCCGGGGTCCGAACATGGCGAGGTGCCCGTGGTAGATCAGGCCGATGTTGTCGGGCACCGTACGCGCGGTGTTGATGTCGTGCGTGACGATCAGGAACGTCGCCCCGGTCCGCTGGTTGAGGTCGATGATGAGCTGGTTCAGGTACGCGGTGCGCACCGGGTCCAGCCCGGAGTCGGGCTCGTCGAACAGGACGATGCGGGGGTCGAGCACGAGCGCGCGGGCCAGTCCGGCCCGCTTGCGCATGCCGCCGGATATCTCACCCGGGAGCTTCTTCTCGGCGCCGACCAGGCCGACCATGTCGAGCTTCTCGTTGACCACGTCGCGGATCTGCGACTCGGACTTGCGGGTGTGCTCACGCAGCGGGAAGGCCACGTTGTCGTAGATGGTCATCGAGCCGAACAACGCGCCGTCCTGGAACAGCACCCCGAACAGCTTGCGCACCTCGTACAGCGCGCGTTCGGAGAGCCGCGGCAGGTCCTTGCCCTCGATCCAGATCGAACCGGCGTCGGGCCGCAGCAGCCCCACCAGGGTCTTGAGGAACACCGACTTGCCGGTGCCGGACGGACCCAGCAGCACCGAGATCTCACCCGCCGGCAGGGTCAGGCTGATGTCCGACCAGACCGGCTGCCCACCGAAGGACTTGGTCAGTCCCTGCACGGCCACTTCGACACCCATGCGCCCTCCCTCCGTCGACACCAGGGACATCGCGGCGGCGGGACGGAACGCAACACACTTCTTTGCGCACGGCGGCAGCCACAGAGGGTGACCTATGCAAAGTGGCCTTCCTCTCGATAGCGTGCCGTTAACCCGCCGGTAATGAAGGTGCCTCGCAATCAATGACCACAGCGATCGAGCCAGAGCTCGTCCGTCGGGCCGCCGGTGGTGACCCGGCGGCCCTGTCGGCCCTGCTCACCGACGTACGGCCGGGGCTCGTCCGGTACTGCCGGGCGCGGCTGGGCCGCGTCGGCGGGGCGTACACCACGGCCGACGACGTCGCCCAGGAGGTCTGCCTGGCGGTGCTGAAGGCCCTGCCCCGCTACCGCGAGCAGGGCAAGCCCTTCTCGGCGTTCGTCTTCGCCGTCGCCGCGCACAAGGTCGCCGACGCCCAGCGGGCGGCGGTACGCGACTCCGCCGTCACCATGACCGACACCCCACTGGAGCGGCCGGACGCGGCACCCGGTCCGGAGCAGCAGGCCGTGGCCACCGACCTGGCCCGCCGGCTGTCGGTGCTGTTGCAGCGGCTCCCCGACGTGCAGCGGGAGATCATCACGCTCCGGGTGGCGGTCGGCCTGACCGCCGAGGAGGTGGGCACCATCCTCGGGATGTCGGCCGCGGCCGTACGGGTGGCCCAGTCCCGGGCCCTCGCCCGGCTCCGTACGCTTGCCGGCAGCGGACTTGACGAGGTGGCGGCATGAGCAGGCACGAGCCGGACGGCGGTGAGGAGCTCGACCTCACCACGGCCACTCGCGACGACCTGCTCCTCGACGCGCTCGGGCGGGGCGAGGAGGGGGCCGACGGTGACGACCTGGCGGTGTTGCTCGCCGCTTGGCGGGCCGACATCATCGCCGACGCCGACGACACGGCGGCCGGCGCCCCGCTGCTCGCCGTCGGGGCCGACGCCGGCCGGCGGGTCGGGCGGATCGGGGCCGACCTCCGCTCCGGGCGGGACGGCGTTGCGGCCGGCCGCGTCCGACCGCGACGGCCCCGGCCGTGGGGCCTGCGGCTGGCCGCCGCCGTGGCCGCCGTCCTCGTGCTGGCGACCGGGCTGGGGGTGGGCAGCAGGAACGCCGGGCCGACGAGTCCGCTGTGGTCGCTGACCAAGGTCCTGCATCCCGAGCAGGCCGCGGTGCGCACCGTCGAGCAGAGCATCGCCCGGGCCCGCGACGCCGTCGCCGCCGGCCGGCTCGACGAGGCCCGACAGTGGATCGACCAGGCTCGACAGGACCTGGCCTGGGTCGCCGACCCCGCCGAGGCGGACCGGCTGCGCGCCGAGATCGACGCCCTCCTGCGCGACCTGGCGGCGCCGCCCTGCCCCGGCGGGCCCGGCTGCGCCCCGCCTCCGGCGCCCGCGCCGGCCGCCTCGACGGCCGGCAGCTCCCCCAGGGCGCCGGCCCCGGCTGCGCCCCGGACTGCCCCGGCGTCGCCGTCGGCACGGCCCACGCCGCGACCCAGCTCCGGGTCCGGACTCCTGCCGTCGCTGCCGAGGCTTCCCCTGTCGCCGGCGCCGAGCCCGTCGCTGCTGCCGCCCCTGCCCGGGCTGCCGCTGCCCACCGGGAACCTGCTCGACTGAATTCCTCCGCGTGACGTCCGCGCCGGACACCGCTCCTCCGGGGTTCGGCGCGGACGGTGGGCGGCACGCACCGGCCACGCGCGGTAATCGCCCAGAAAATGATGTTGCGTTCCGAACGCCGGGTGCGATGTACAGACATGGCTTCCACGCGACCGGTCCCGGACCGGCACGACAGGCAGGCGGCGGCGCGACCACCCGCTGATCGACCCCGGCCGACCCGTACGCCCGGTGGTGTCGTCGCCGGGTGACCCCCTTTCGCGCAAGCGCCGGAGACGGCGCCGGCCCGGTGCGGAAAGCCTCAGTTCGACCGTTCGGTGTTGCCAGCACCACCCAACGGTGGTTGACTGCTGCACCGTGTCAGAACCCCTGATTACCGATAGGTCTGCTATTTCGTGAAACACGACGAGATGTCCACAGTGACGGCACCGCATCGTCGACGCATGACGTGGCGGCAGCGGGCGGCCCGGTGGCTGGATCCCGCGATCGAGCAGACGGACGCCGCCGCGGCGAGCCCACCCCCGCCCGAGAACCACGCGGAAAACCTCTGGCCGGCGATCTGCGACCAGTTCGCGTTGCGCATCCTCGCCTCGGCGTACCAGATGGGCAGCCACCTCGAAGCGGTGGAGACCGACGAGCAGGACCCGGAACGGCTCGAACGGCTCTACCGCATCGACCACGCGAACACCCGCATCCGCCGCCACGCGGAGAACCTCCAGGTGCTGCTGGGCCGCCGGGTCGAGGACGCCAGCCCGCAGACCGTCACCCTGGTCGACGTGGTCCGGGCCGCCTCCTCGGCCATCGAGCACTACCCCCGGGTCCGGGTCGGACACGTCGTGGACCTGGGCGTCGTCGAGTTCGCCGCCGACGACGTCATCCGGGTGCTCACCGAACTGCTCGACAACGCGACCCGCTTCTCCCCGCCCACCTCGCCGGTGGTCGTCTCCGCCTACGTCACCGAGGACGGCAGCGTGCTGCTCCGGGCCGAGGACGCCGGCGTCGGCATCGACCCCCACCAGCTACCGCAGCTCAACGCCATGCTGGCCGGCACCGCGCCGGCACCGGTCGCCGGCAATCCCGCGGCCCACCTGGGCCTGCTCGTCGTCGCGCACCTGTCGCGCGCTCACCAGCTGCGGGTCAGCCTCACCGCCCGGCCCTCGGGCGGCACGACCGCGACCGTGCTGGTCCCCGGAGCCCTGCTCTGCGAGGTGGCGCCCGCCGCCCGGCCGGGGCCGACCGGCCCCGCCCCGATGCCGGGGGGCGGCCGACCGCCCACCTGGGCCGGAACCCCGCAGGGGAGCGCACAGATGTCCACCTCGAACGACACCAGGCGCACTCCGACGCTGCGGCTGGCCACCCTCGATGGCGCGCCGGCCGGCGACGGCCCGGCTCCGGACACCCGCCCGCCGGAGCTGCCCGGCGGCCTGCCCCGCCGGGTCCGCGAGAGCGTGCGCGGGCAGACCCCCTCGCCCGGGGCGCACCGCCCGCCGCCGCCACCGGTCACGGCACCGCGGCCCCCGGCCCCACCGTCCGGTGGGTCTGCCTGGCCGGACGAGACGGCGGCCTTCGCCGCCGGGGTCGGCGACGCCCGACCAGCCAATCTCGACGAAGGACACCCCTGATGACCCCACCGCTTGACGCACGCCACCAGCCGACCGTCGGCCAGAGCCCGCCGGACTGCGCCTGGCTGATCCGCCAGTTCGCCGACGACGTGCCCGGCGTGACCCACGCGGTGCTCGTCTCCCTCGACGGGCTCCAGCTCGCCGCGTCCGGTCGGGTGCCCCGCGACCTCGGCGACCAGCTCGCCGCCCTGACCTCCGGGCTGCTCAGCATCGCCGACCGCAGCGCCGCCCTGCTCGACCTCGGCGCGTCGGAGTACCTGACGGTCCGGCTGCCCCACGGGCACCTGCTGTTCATGCGGGTGGGCGAGTCGGCGGGCCTGGCCGTGGCCGCCACGGCCGGCTGCGACCTGCGCGTCGTCGCCTACCGGATGACGCAGTTCGTCGGCGCCGTCCGGCACGCGCTCACCCCGCAGGTCCGTAGCGAGTTGCACCGCCACACCGCCGGCCAGCCGGCCCGCTGACCGCCCCGGAGCCAAGGAGTCTCCACCATGCCCACCCCGTACTGGAAGGTGCGGCCCTACGTCCTCACCGGAGGGCGCACCCGCACCAGGCAGCATCTGCTGGTGCACACCCTGGTGTCGGTGCCGTACTACGACGCCGTGTTCGCCTCGGGCCTGCTGCCGGAGCCGCGGTCGCTCTACGAGCACGCGCGCACGACCCGCTCGGTCGCCGAACTGTCCGCGGTCTGCGGCATGTCGCTGGGGGTGACCCGGGTGGTCGTCGACGACCTCGCCGCGACCGACCGACTGCGCATCCACGGCGACACCGCCGCCTCCCCGTTCGACCACCGCCTTCTGGAGAGACTCCGCGATGGCCTCCGTCAGCTCGCCTGACCACCCCCTGCCCACCTCCGCGAAGATCGTCATTGCCGGCGGCTTCGGGGTCGGCAAGACGACGTGCGTGCAGTCCATCTCGGAGATTCCGCCGATCAACACCGAGGCGTGGATGACGGCGGCCAGCGAGACGGTGGACCGGCTCGATCCGGGGATCGACAAGACGACCACCACCGTGGCGATGGACTTCGGCCGGTTGACGATCGGCGGGGACCTGGTGCTGTATCTGTTCGGCACGCCCGGGCAGCCCCGGTTCTGGCCGATGTGGGACGACCTGTGCCGCGGCGCGGTGGGTGCCCTCGTCCTGGCCGACACCCGACGCCTGGAGGCGTCCTTCCCCGCGGTCAACTACTTCGAGCAGGACACCGACCTGCCGTTCGTGGTCTGCGTCAACCTGTTCGACGGCGTACTGACCCACCGCCTGGACGACGTCCGGGCGGCCCTCGGACTGTCCCCCCACGTTCCCCTGATCGCGTGCGACGTCCGGGACCCCTCGTCGGTCGCGCGGGCGCTGGTGACGGTCGTGGAGCACACCATGGCCAGCACCGCCGGCGCGGTCCGGTAGCTCACCCACCTGGAGGTACAGATAGATGCGCAGAATCCTGATCGTCGGGGCCGGCCAGTCCGGGCTGCAGCTCGGACTCGGCCTGCTCGCCGAGGGCTACGACGTGACCATCATGTCGGCCCGCACGCCCGACGAGATCCGCCGTGGCTGGGTGATGAGCACGCAGGCCATGTTCGCCGCCGCCCTGCACACCGAACGCCGGTACGGCCTGGACCTCTGGGCGGAGCAGTCGCCGCAGATCCAGGGGCTGCACGTGTCGCTGTCGGCGCCGCCCGGCGAGCGGGCGCTGCGCATCCCCTGCCCGCTGGACGAGCCCGCGCAGAGCACCGACCAGCGGCTGAAGATGGCCGCCTGGCTGGAGCTGTTCGAGCAGCGCGGCGGCACCGTGCACTACCAGGGCGTGACCACGGCCGACCTGGACGGGCTGACCCGGCTCGGCCGCTACGACCTGACCGTCGTGGCGGCCGGCAAGGGTGATCTGGTGGGTGTCTTCGACCGCGACCCGCAGCGGTCGGTGTACGCCACGCCGCAGCGCGGGTTGGCCGTCGCGTACGTGCACGGCATGACGCCGGACCCGCTCTGGCCCGAGCCGCACGTCAGCTTCAACGCGGTGCCCGGGCTCGGGGAACTCTTCGTCATTCCCGCGCTCACCCTGTCCGGACCGTGCGACATCCTGTTCTGGGAGGCGGTGCCGGACGGGCCGCTGGACCTGTGGCAGGAGCGGCGGGACCCGGCCGAGCACCTCAAGCTGACCCTGGAGCTGACCCGGCGGTACACGCCGTGGATTTACGAGCGGTGTGCCGGGGTGGAGCTGACCGACGGGCGGGCCACCCTCTCCGGCCGGTACACCCCCACGGTCCGCCGCCCGGTCGGCGAACTCCCCTCGGGCGGCGCCGTCTTCGGCATGGCCGACGTGGTGATCGCCAACGACCCGATCACCGGTCAGGGCAGCAACACCGCCGCGAAGTGCGCCGACGCGTACCTGCGGTCGATCCTGGAGCGCGCCGACCAGCCCTTCGACCGGGAGTGGATGGAGCGGACGTTCGAGCGGTTCTGGGCCGACACCGGCCAGGCGGTCACCAACTGGACCAACGCCATGCTCCAGCCGTTGCCGCCGCACGTGCAGCAGATCCTCGGCACCGCCGCGTCCAGTCCCACGATCGCCCGCCGGTTCGCCAACGGCTTCTGCGACCCGAACGACCTGGAGGACTGGTTCATGGCGCCGGACCGCGCGGAGCGCTACCTGGCCGCGGTGGCCGCCGGCTGACCCGCCCGCGCCCGGCGGGCGAACCTCGGCGCGACGGGCCGGCGCAGGCCCGTCGCGCCGGGCCGCCACCCCGGCGACCCCCGCCGGCAGCTCTGGATACGACTCGGCGCCCGCGTGGCGTCAGGGCGCGCGCGGCAGGGGCTCGGCCAGGGCCCGCAGGTCCGCCGGCAGTTGCGCCATGGCGTCCTCGAACTCCCGGTGTCCGACCACCCGGTGCAGGGTCTGCAGGACGGCCCGCACGCCCCGCTCGGCGACGCCCCGGTCCACCCCGGCGCCGTCCGCCACCCGGCGCACGAACTCGTCGTAGCCGAACACCTCCGGGTCCTCCGCGCCCTTGACCAGCAGCGGGCTCAGCTCGGCGGCGACATGGTCGGCCAGGGCCGCCGCCTCGCCACCGCTGATCCGCTGCGTGAGGGTGCTCAGGGTGGCCTCGGTCAGGGACCGCGCCGTCTCCGGCGGTACGCCCGCCCGTGCGGCGACCTTGTCGACGAACTTCAGCTCGCCCATGCGATGTCCTTCCCGTGGCGGAGGCAGCGTGGCTACCCGCGGCCACCGCCGGCAAACGCCGGGGGGACGAGGCGGGGGTGGGCGACCGTCACCGAGGACGGCGCCACCACCATCGCCGTGCCGGCCGCCCTGGCCCCCGACGGTCAGCCCCAGCCCGATCCTGCCCGGGACCCCCTTCGGCGTCGCCCGGGCCACGCGTTCGAGGTCGCTCGCACCGCTCTGACCAGCGCATATGTCGGATCCCATCAGTTGGGGCGACGGGCTACGGGTGGTATGACTAGAGGTGTCGACCACCGATGACGCTCGTCGTCACGCCCCGTCACAGCGGCGGGTGCCGCCCCGTGCGGGCAGTCTGGTCGTACGCCTCCGGCAACCGCAGCGTCTCCCGACGGGGTACCGCATCGACCTCAGGGAGTTGCCGTGCGCAGCATGCGGATCTGGCGTAACCGGCGACCGTTCGAGAACGCCATCCTGCTCACCGCGCCCGTGTGCGGGCTCCTGCTCATCACCCTGAACGTGCGCCCACCCTCGGTGGAGATGGCGATGCCGGGACCGGTCCGGGTCGGCTGGGAACTGGGGCTCATCGCCGTCGGCCTCGGCGGCCTGCTCGGGCTGCTCTGGCCGGGACGGTTCTCCACCGGCCTCGGCATCGAGCTGGCATCGATGCTCCTGCTGGGCACCCTCGCCGGGATGTACGCCGTCACCCTGACGGTGATGTCCGGCCGGATGGCGGTGGCGGCCACCTCGTTCATCGCCGCCGTCGCCATCGGTTCGTGGTGGCGTGCCGTGGAGATCCTGCTCGACCTCCGGCGGCTGATCCGCCACATCGACCGGAACGGGGCCGACGTACTGACCGGCGGCCGGCGATGACACCTCCGACCGGCGCCTCCGCAGCCCCTGAGTGGGTACAGGTCGTGCTGTCGGTACTGGGGGTGCTCGGCGGCGCCAGCGGCCTGGCGGCCATCGCGGCCGTCGTGGCCCAGCGCGGCAAGTTCAAGGCGGAGGCGGCGGACGTGCTCACCGACGCGGCGCTGACCCTCGTCGAGCCGATGCGGGTGCGGGTGTCGGAACTGGAGGCGGAGGCACAAGCGGCCCGGGAACAGTTGCGGGCGTCCCGGGAGCAGACGCAGCGGGCGACCGCGACGCTCGCCGACCTGCACGCCATGCTCGACCGCTGGTACGTCCTGATCTTCGCGCCCGATGCCACCCTGCGATCCATCCGCAGCGCGGTGCGGGAGGACCTCCGCAAGCGCGGCGAGCAGTGGGAACGCCGCACCGACACGACGCCGCGCCGGCCCTGACCGCGCCGGAGGACGGCCTGCCGGCGGGCGTCAGGTCGGGTCGCCGTCCGCCGTCCGGCCGGGCTCGGGCGTCGCGCCGCCGGCGACGGGCGGCCTGTCGTCCCGGTCCAGGCAGGCGGTCACGGTGGCGGTGACGCCGTCGACTCCCCCGACGAGCAGCAGGCCCTCGGTCAGCCGGTGGGCCAGCCACAGCCCGCGTCCGCCGGCGACATCCACGGCCGGCGGCCGCACCGGCAGCGTCGCGCCGGCCGCGCCGTGGTCGCTGACCTCGCAGATCAGCACGTCGTCCTGGCGGCGGAGGTCGAGGTGCCCCCGGCCGCCGCCGTGGCGCACCGCGTTGGTGGCCAGTTCGTGCACGGCGAGGACGAAGTCGTAGCCCACGTCGCCGAGGAGGCCCGCGCCGCTCACCGCCGCCTGCAACCGGTGCCGCAGGGCCGTCACCGAGTCGGCGGTGAAATCCTCCGACAGGAGGGCGGACCCGGCGGCCGGCCCGGGGGTCACCAGCCCCGGGTCGGTCGTCCCCGCGTCGTCGTCCACGCCCGCAGGTTACCCACGTTGGAAGTTTCCGCGACCGTTGCGGCAGGACAACCATCGTTTCCCGGGCCGTCAGCCCTCGTCCAGGAACTCGTCGACCATCGGGGCCAGCCAGTCGGCGCGGTGCGGGACGGTGGTGTGCGTGGTACCGGGCAGGATGGCCAGCCGGCAGGCGGGCAGGCCGGCCAGATCACCGGCCACCGCGCCGCCGAGCAGCCGGAACATCCGCACGGCGTGCTCGGGCCGGACGATGTCCGAGTCGGCCAGCACGATCATGGTGGGTGCGGCCAGCGCCCGGATCTGCTCGGGCGTCCACCGCGGCAGGTTCGCGTCCAACACCTTCATCTTGGTGACCAGGACGGGCCAGCCGGCCGGGTCCGGCGCGGTCCGCAGGTACTCCTCGTGGAACTCCGAGCCGTGCAGGTGTTCCGGTTGCAGGTCCTGGATGCCGTCCAGCAGCCCGGGGTGCAGGCCGGTGTCGTCGAAGCTCACCGAGGCGAGCACCAGCCGCCCGACCCGCTCGGCGTGGTCGGTGCCGAGGCGCAGCGCGACCGCCGCGCCCATGCTCCAGCCGAACAGGTCCGCCCGCTCGACGCCGAGGCGGTCGAGCAGCTCGACCACGTCGGCGGCGAAGTGCTCCACGGTCAGCGGCCGGTCGATGTCCGGGGTACGACCGTGTGCCTGCAACTCGACGGCGATCACCCGCCGCGTCTTGGACAGCAGCGGCAGGATCCTGCCGAACGAGGTGCCGATGCCGGAGAGCGCGCCGTGGATCAGCACGAGCGGCCGCCCCTCGGCGGTGCCGTGTTCTTCGTGGTGGATGTCCATGTGCCGAGGATGGGCCGGGGCGCTTACGGTCCCCTTCAGGTCGGCTTAGCGTCGCTAGGATTGCGGCCGTGCAGTTCGGGGTGCTCGGGCCGCTCGCCGTCACCACCGACACCGGCGAGCCGGTCGTCGTACCCGGTGCGAAGGTGCGGGTGCTGCTGGCGGATCTGCTGGCCAACCGCAACCAGGTGGTCTCGGCGGACCGGCTCGTCGACGACCTGTGGGGTGACGACGCCCCGGCCAATCCGGCCGGCGCCCTGCAGGTGCGGGTGTCGCAGCTGCGCAAGGCGCTCAACGACGCCGAACCGGGCGCGCGCGACCTGGTCGAGTCGAGGCCGCCCGGTTACCTGCTGCGTACCGGCGCGGTGGACGCCGACCGGTTCGCCGAGCTGGCCACCTCGACCGACGTCGACCGGCTGACCGCGGCCCTCGCGCTCTGGCGCGGCGACGCGTACGCCGACGTGGCCGACGCCGAGTTCGCCCGCGCGGAGGCGACCCGCCTGGCCGAGCAGCGCCTGGTGGTGCACGAACGGCTCGCCGACGCCCGGATGGCCCGCGGCGAGCACGACCTGGTCGCCGCCGACCTCGCCGAGCTGGTCGCCCAGCATCCGTTGCGCGAGGGCCTGCGCGCGTTGCAGATGCGCGCCCTGTACGCCGCGGGCCGCCAGTCCGAGGCCCTGGACAGCTACGCCGACCTGCGCGACCGCCTCGGCGACGAGCTGGGGCTCGACCCGGGGCCGGAGCTGGTCGCCCTGCACCGCCGGATCCTCGAACAGGACGCCGGCCTGAGCGCCCCACCGAAGGCCGCGATCATCCGGAACAGCCTGCCGGCCCGGCTCGACGAGCTGGTCGGGCGGGCCGAGGCGCTGACCGAGCTGCGTGCCCTGCTCCCGCGGCAGCGGCTGGTCACGCTGATCGGGCCGGGCGGTGTCGGCAAGACGCGGTTGGCCACCGAGGCCGCCCGCGAACGGTCCCTCCCCGACGGCGTCCACCTGGTGGAGCTGGCCCCGCTGCCGGCCGGCGACCCGGGCGTGGCCGAGCAGGTGCTCGGCGCCCTGGACCTGCGGGAGGCCGCCGGCGCCAGCGTCTCCGCCGTCGACCGGCTGTCCGCCGGGCTCCGGCACCGGCAACTGCTGCTCGTGCTGGACAACTGCGAGCACGTCATCGAGCCGGTCGCCGCGCTGGTCGGCCGGTTGCTGCGCGACGCCCCCGGGGTCACGGTGCTGGCCACCAGCCGGGAACCGCTCGGCCTCACCGGCGAGGTGCTCTGGGAGGTGCCGCCGCTGGCCGTACCCGGGCACGACCGCGACCTCGACGCGGTCCGGCGCTCGGCCGCGGCCCGGCTGTTCGCCGCCCGGGCCGGCGCGCACCAGCGCGGCTTCCGCCTCGACGAGCGGACCGGGCCCGCGGTGGCCCAGCTCTGCCGCCGGTTGGACGGCCTGCCGCTGGCCCTCGAACTGGCCGCGACCCGGGTGCGGGCGCTCGGCGTGCAGGGCGTGGTGGACCGGCTGGACGACCGCTTCCGGCTGCTCACCACCGCGCAGCGGGACACCCCGCCGCGGCAGCGCACGCTGACCGCGGTGATCGGCTGGAGCTGGGACCTGCTGGACGAGGCCGACCGCCGGGTGCTGGCCCGGCTGGCGGTGTTCAGCGACGGCTGCACCCCGGAGGCGGCCGAGCAGGTGTGCCGAACGGACCTCGACGCGCTGGCCCGGCTGGTGGACCGGTCGCTGGTGGTGGTGGACGACTCCGGCGCGAGCCCCCGCTACCGGCTGCTCGAGTCGGTCGCCGCGTTCTGCCTGGAACGCCTGCCCGACGCCGACGAGGTCCGCGCCCGGCACGCGGCCTACTACACCGACCTGGCCGAACGCGCCGACCCGGAGCTGCACGGCCCCGACCAGCGCCAGTGGCTGGCGCGGCTCGACGCGGAGACGGCGAACCTGCGCGCGGCGCTGGCGCACGGCGGCGGGCTGCGCCTGGCCACCGCCCTGAGCTGGTACTGGTTCCTGCGCGGCCGGCTCACCGAGGCGCGGCGGGCGCTGGCGGTGCCCGGCGATCCGGCCGAGGAGGCGCGCGCCGCGCCGTGGCGGGCCGGGTTCGCGCTGTTGCAGGGTGACCCGCTCGTGCCGGGTGACCTGCGCGCCGCCGTGGCCGGCGCCGGCGACGGCCGGGCCGCGTGGTTCGTCGCGAACGCGGTGATCGACCGCAGCGATCTGGCGCTGGCGGACGAACTGCTGCCCAGCGCCGTCGACGACCCGTGGACGGAGGCCGCGGTGCTCAGCTCGCGGGCCAAGGTGGCGCACGCCACCGGCGACCTGGCCGCGCTGGAGCGCGCCGGGACCCGCAGCGCCGCGTTGTTCGCCGGGATCGGCGACCGCTGGGGGCGGCTCCAGGCCACCGACTGGGTGGGCGGCCTGGCCGAGATGCAGGGCGACCACGAGCGCGCCGCCGCCCTGCAGCGGGAGGGACTGCGCTGGGCCGAGGAGCTGTCGCTGTGGCCGGAGGTGAGCAGCAAGCTGTCCTGGCTGGCCTGGCTGGCGGTGCAGACCCGCGACTACGCGCAGGGCCGGGAGCTGGCCGAACGCGCGTACCGGCTGGCGGTGGAGCAGGACGCGCCGAACGCGACGATCTTCGCCGAGGTGAGCCTCGGCCTGGCCGCCCGTCGCGAGGGCAAGCTCGACGTGGCCGTCACGCACCTGACGCGCATTGCGGAGCAGGGTCGCCGGGAGACCCGGCCCGCGCTGTACCTGCCGATGGTTCTGGTGGAGCTGGGCTACGCGGCCGAGCAGGACGGCGACCCGGCCGCCGGGCTGGCCCTGCACGTCGAGGCGTTCGACGCCGCGCAGGCGATGGAGTCACCGCGCGACGCCGTCAATGCGCTGGAGGGGATGGCCTCGGCGGTGCGTTCGCCCGAGGTCGCGGCCCGTCTGCTGGGCGCCGCGGCCGCCGCGCGGGAGGCCGCCCGGGCCCCGGCGGCGCCGGCGGAGCGCGACGAGACCGACCGGGTGACAGTACGGCTGGTCGCCGCCCTCGGCCGGGAACGCTTCGACGCGCTGGTCACCGAGGGCGGCAAGCTGGGCCCGGGCGAGGCCCGGGCCCAGCTGGAGAGCGCGTCCGTCAGCGGGCCGCCTTCGGCCGGTACGAGGCGATGATCACGCCGCTGCGATGCACCTTCGTGTCGACCAGCTCGAACGACGCCTTGAAGTCCTTCAGCGGCGCGGTCACGCTGTCGCCGCCCTCCAGCACCGGGTGGATCCAGAACCGGACCTCGTCCAGCAGGCCGGCCGCGATCAGCTGGGTGGTGACCGAGCCGAAGCCGTACTGGAGGATGGCCTTGCCCTCCTGCGCCTTGAGCCGGGTCACCTCCTCGATCAGGTCGCCCTGGAGCACCTCGCTGTTCTTCCAGGTCGGGTCGGTCAGGGTGGTCGAGGCGACGTACTTCTTGACGTTGTTGAAGTAGGCGGCGCCGGTGCTCGGGTCGCTCTCGTCCCGGGTCGGCCAGGCGGCGGACATGCCGTCGTAGGTGATGCGCCCCATCAGCAGGGCGTCGGCCTCGTTCGTCTGCGCGCCGGCGAAGGCGGCGGCCTCCTCGTCGAAGTACGGCATGGTCCACATGGGGTTCTCGATGACGCCGTCGAGGGTGATGTAGGTCGAGTTGATGAGCTTGCGCATCGGGATCTCCTGGCTGTCGGTGGTGCTCTCCGGTGACACCCAGAACATTGCCGGATCCCGCTTACGATTCGCTTCAGGCGCCCTTACGCGCGCCGGACCACTTCCCCCGCCAGGGCGGGATTGCTTCGCGCCGAACCGGGTAGCCCGCCGGACAGTCCCGCCGAAGCGGAGGCACCCATGCCGATCACCCCGGAGACCGCCCGACCGCATGAGCAGCCGGAGGAGAATTCCCGGCACGGCCGGCTGAGCGTGCGACCGGGTCCACCGGTCGCCGCCACGGGCCGCACCGGCCTGGTGTCGTTCGACGCACCGGACGGTGAGCTGGTCGCCCAGGCCTGGGTGCCGGAGCCGGCGGACGGCGGCCCGTACCGGCTGGCCCTGCTGCTGCACGGCGCCGGCGGCTCACCCCGGCAGGCCCTGGAGCTGATGCTGCCGGTCGCCGACGAGCAGCGCCTGCTGCTCGTCGCGCCGCAGTCCGTCGCGGCGACCTGGGACATGATCGGGGTCGGCTTCGGCCCCGACGTGCGGCGCATCGACCGGGTGCTGCAGGAGATCGTCACCGGCCACCCGATCGCCGGCATGCTGATCGGCGGGTTCTCCGACGGCGCGTCGTACGCGCTGTCGATCGGCCTGATCAACGGTGACGTCTTCGACGCCGTCCTGGCCTTCTCCCCCGGCTTCGCCGCCCCGCTGCTCACCCACGGCACGCCCCGGGTGTTCGTCTCCCACGGCACCGCCGACCGGGTGCTGCCCGTCGACCGGTGCAGCAGGACGCTGGTGCCGCGCCTGCAGACCCTCGGCTACGACGTCACCTACGACGAGTTCGACGGCGGGCACGAGGTTCCGGAGGACACCGTGCGTCGCGCGGTGGCCTGGTTGCGCCCGGCCGGCTGACCGGCCGGTGGCCGCTGGGAAGGCCGGATGCTCCTATGGATGTCAAGTGGTGTTGAGGGCGGCGAAGTCGGCCATGAGTGCGGCGTGGATTTCACGGACGATGTAGCGCTT
>NZ_JBAKHS010000022.1:0-97521 GCF_036906795.1 Micromonospora sp. CPCC 205739
ATCGAACTACCCGGACCACTTCGCGCACCCCAACGACACGCCGACCTAACAAAGCACTACTAGCTGCCGGCTCAGCGCGTAGCGGGGGTTTCGTCAGATGCCTCGTGGCGGCCCGAGCGCTCGAAGTGCTGCCACGAGGTCGGGCGGCACGGTGAAGTGAGTCGCCTGGACCCCGTGGTCGTAGCCCGTCTGGAACGGATACTCCACTTTCTCGGGAAGACGGCCTTGCTCGATAAGAGCGGCCGTGATCCGATTAGTAGGACGCGTCAGACCGCGCAGCGTCCGATCCGGTGTGAATTCGGCGATTGTGTACACCTGTTCGCGCTCCAGCCGACCGTGCTGGCGCGCCGCGGTACGGATCAGTGCTGCACGGATCGGGTAGGAGTCGTCAAGCGCGGTCATCAGCTCCTCGGCTGCCCGTGCCGACCAGCCCCGAGTGTCATGTGGCACCCGCTCGGCCCGACCCTCCACCGCGATATGCGGCTCGGGACGTCTCCGCTGCCGCGGCCGTGCCGGAAGGGTGCGTCGCAGGAACGAGGTATCGGCTGCGTCAATCCCCGCGTTACCCTGAACCTGCTCCTCGTCTTCTGATGGAGGCCGGGGAGGCGCTTGCACCGGCTCATACCGCAACTGGACCAGCCGATCCTCCAGGAACAGGCTGATCGTCGACAGCAAGGTTCGTCTCGCATCGGCCGCACGCCGGCGTTCCTGCTCGGGCACGGACAACAGCCAGGTCTCAAGCGCGCCGGGCAGACCAAACGACAGCCGGAAAGCTTCAGGGTCCTCTACGGGGGTGATGACCCAGTCCCCACGAGCCCCTTCCCGGCCGAAACGGATATCCACCGGGATGTCAGAGCCGTGCTCGGCAATGAAAGCCTCGAATTCCTCCAGGCTGTCTGGGTGCATGGCCAGGATGAACGGTGCTGCGGGGAAGCCCAGGATGAGCCCTTCACCGGTGGCCGAATCTTGCAGCTCTGCGGTCACCCGGGCCGCCCAGGACGCCAGCACATCCGCGGGCAGGCCGCCGTTCGCGCCGTCGGTGGGCGCCCCGGCAGCCGTCATCTCGGCTCCTGCGCTGTCGAAGGCAGTTCGGAGTGCCAGTCGTACTTGCCGGACAGGGAAGGTGGTGAGGTCCGCTTTCACTGCTTCGGCACGGATCAGCCTCGCGGCCCTTTCCACCGTGGCGATGAGGGGTTCGAACGCGGGCCCGGACAGGTCGACGAGCGAGATCTGTTGAGCGAGCGCGTAGCTCTGCGCTTCCTTCTTGAAACCGGCCGCCGAAAACAACGCATAGCGGTACTGGTACCGGCGAAGCGGATGCCGGTAGGACGTCGACAGTTGGGTCGAGTACTGCTGGTTCACGTCATCGATGACGCCGTGGGCGTTGCGCACCTCCGCTAGACCGACCTTCGAGCCGCGGTTCTTCGCCTCGACAAATAGCCGGACCGGCAGCGAGAACGGTGTCGGCATCAGCAGGTCACCCAGCACGTCAGCCTGGTGGTCAGCACCCCGGCCACGAACGAGCAAACCGTGTCCCGCCTGGCGCAAGGCTTGCTCGTCAGCGTCCGAGTTCTCCAGGAGCCGGTATCCGTTCGAACTGAGCAGGAAGGCGATAGCCTCCTCAAGAAGATATCCGGCCAGGGCATCGACGGAGACCAGCGCCATCTCCTGATCCTCGCATGCCGGGGCGATGCCGTGGGGCCAACGGCTACGGTGGCGGGTGACCGTCTGGGATGGGCTGGCGGGTGCAAGGTGACTCGGTCAGGAGCGCATGGCGGAGGGGCGGCGGCCGGATCCGGCTGTGCAAGTTTCGGCGGCTGCGCGGCTGGTGGTGCAGCCGACCCGGCCGCTCGGGCCAAGCCGGTGTGGCTGGGCCTGCTGCTGTACGGCGAATGCTCGACTACTCGTTAGCCATGGGTACCGATGGTCTCCACAAGACGATCCCGAACGAGACAAGATCATCAATGGTATCGGCCCGAACCTCGTGCCCTATCCCGTCAACGACTTTGCGCAGCATCTGGCCCTTCTGGCCAACCCTTCCGCCGGACCGGCCACGTCGAGGAGTATGGCTTTGCCTCCAGGGTCGCGCAGAACTGGATCGCGGGAGTGGAGCACGGCCGCCAAGATTGCCGCCATACTCGTTACCCCGGCCGTCGTCACTATGGCTTGCCGTTCACGCGCCGCAACTGGTGCACCATCCGGGACACCCTTCGCGTGACCTACGAACCGAGCCCGGAAGGCAACAGTCGATGAGGTCGGCACGGCGGTAGCCCTAACGCTGGCCGAGAAGTCCGAGATCGGTGCGGTACCAGGACGCTCCGATGATGACGTGGAGTTCCGGGCCGCGGCAGAAAGTCCGAGCCCCACGTACCTCCATGCCGTCGGGCAGGACGAGCCGGATCGGCTCACCGGCAGCTGTCACCGCTGCGGCATCGAGCTGGAACGGAGTCACCAGGTCGTACTCGGGTCCGTGACCCCGGATGAACGCGCCGATGGTGCCGTCGGTCAGCAGGGCGTGCGCGCCGCGGTAGAAGGCCGGGCCGTGGTCCGTTGGCGTGTCGCCGGTGACGGAGACGAGGTGGAACGGGGTGTACGCACAGGTCCATGCTGTCTCCTCGGCCAGGTTGAGGGCATAGCAGTCGAAGATCTCCGGCATTGCTGGTTGCTGCGGGTAGAGCCAGTCCGGTTCGAGGTCTGGGGTGAAGCGGGCGAGGCCGTGTGTCTGGGGGCCACTGCCGGCCATGGCCTCGTCGAAGTAGCCGGCCCAAATCGCGCCGGCGGGGGTGGTCAGCATGTGCTCGATCGCGTCGCCGAGGTCACCCCGACGTTCACGATGCCCGTCGGCGGTCCACACCTCGGCGTTGGCGCCGCCGCGGTTGCGCGAGCGGACGAGCAGGATGCGGTCACCGGGTAGCGGCTGAACGAACCAGGGTTGGATGCACCCGTCGAGTTGCACGGACCGGACCGGCTGTCGGCTGCCGTCATGAATGGTGATCAGACGCCGTTGGGGATGCTCCCGGCTGGCCCAGACGGCGAAGGCGTGATTGTCCGGACCCACACCGACCGTCTCGGGTACCCGCTCCCATTGCAGGTCGGTCCGGTGCGGGGTCAGGTAGCCGGCGTGGCGCAGCGGTGTAACGGGGAGCCGGAGGACCTCCAGCCGTCGGCGCAGCCTCTCCTGTTCAAACTCACGTCTGGTCTTGGGCACAGGGATGTTCCTCCTGGTCGTTGTACGGATCGGTTCGCGTCGACGGGCCGCGGCTGCCGCGGTGACCGGTCACGTGGGGTGTGGTGGTGATCTGGGCGCGGGTGGCCAGGGCGAGCTGCAGCAGTTGCTCATCGGCGCGCATCTCGGCGTCGACGTCGCCCAGGTACACCGCGGCGCGGTGCCGGGAAGCGATCAGACGGTCGAGTACGGGGATCACCGGCTGCGCGTGTGGACCCATCGCGGCGAGGGCTTTCATGGCGGGCTGCGCGTACGCTTCGTCATCGAGGTACTCGGGAAGCGTGTTCAGGAGCATCGGAGCGACTGACGGGCCGTGGTGGCGCCAGTAGGCGGTCGCCAACTTGACCTGGCCCATCCCCGCTGGGTGAACAGGTGGTTCAGTTGCCGGACCTGCCGATCGGTGAGGCCACCGTGCTGGGCCAGCCAGTCGAACAGGTCCGAGGCGATACGACAACGGCGCATCTTCTCCGGGCGGGCATCAAGGTAGTCGTCCGCGATGCGCCGGTCCCCAGTGATCGCGAGCAACGCGCGTACGGCGAGGTCCGCCGCGGCATCGTTCGAGGCGGCGAACGGTCGCAGGAGCGGCACGGCTGGCGCGGCCGCAGAACCGATCGCTTCGAGCGCACAGACCGCCGACCGCCCCTCGGCCAGGACACCGCGCTCCATCGCGTGGGCGAGCCTGGCAGTCAGATCGGGCACCGCGTCGGCCGCGGTGGGGCCGAGTGCGGACAGGCAGTGCACGGCCACGAGCGCGGGACAGCGGTGCCAGTGCTGTTCCTCGTGGCAGGGCGCTTGGTGCTCGGCCAGCACCTGCCGCGCTGTCTGGACCAGGCTCGTCGGATCGGGTGACGCTGTCGCAACCGTGGCGAGCGCGTCAGCGAGCCGGGGATGCGGATCGGCACCGCGTAGCAGACGCAGCAACTCCGGAACCGCGCGAGGATCCCCGACGCAGCCCAGAGCCACCGCGACCGTCGCCGACAAGGCCGGCTCGGCCAGCATCCGCGTGAGCTGATCGGCGACCAGGCGCGTCGCGGTCAGCGATGCGCACACCATGGCGACAGCTGCGGTCCGCACCGTCGAGACCGGCTCCGTGAACACGGCGGACAGCACCGGCGCCAGCCGGGCCGGGGCAGCCCGCCACGTCCGCATCGCCTCCGCCGCGATTGCCAGACCCGCCTGATGAACCGACTCCCCCTCGCCTGCGCCAACCAACTGCGCCACCGCCGCGTAGGCGTCCTGCTCCCGATCCCTACGCCTGAGGACGATCGCCCATCGTTCACCGGCGCGCCACGAGATCCGCCCGCCTTCCCCGCCGAGTGTTTCGGCGGCCGGCACCAGGTCGGCGCGAACTGCGGCGTCCAGGATCGGCCAATCGGGCGGGTCTGCGGCCAGCAGGGCTGCGCAGGCGCCGAGGAAACGCACTGCCGGAAGCTCATCGCGCCGCATCTGCTCGACCATGTCGACCCACCAGTAGCCTTGGTCGCCTCGCTGCAGCACCCGAAGCCACAACGCCTCCGCCAACGCCGTCCGCACGACCGGATCAGACGACCTGGACAGAACCCGGATCGCCTTGTCCGCGCCGGCTGCCGCCGCGAACAACCAAGCCGCCGCACGTCGCACCCGCTCATCGGGGTCGCTGAGGGCAACCGCCGTGGCATCAGCGGCCGCCGGCCACAGATCCAACTGCGGACACAGGTCGGCAAGGAACGCCAGGACCGTCAGCCGGATATTCGGAGAAGGATCGACAGCGCGGGCCAGCAGATGCCGTACCACCTCGCCGCCGCGGTCCAACTCGACCGCCTCGAACGCCCTCGACCGAGCAGGACCACAACTACTGACATCACCTGCGCGGAGAGCGTCATCCAACCAAGCCAGATCAGCCGATCCACCCGTCGGCGCTGGCCCGCTCATCGAATGGGGCGGAGACCGCCCTTCACATCAGACACGACCCAGATCATGAAGCACCGCAGCAGCCCGCGCAACCGACTACCACCGGCTCCGGCCCGACAGTCTTTCAACCAGCGCCAGCGGACTGCCTGTCCGACTCGACCGCGAAGATCCTTCGTAGAAGTGTCGGCGTGCCGGACAACCAGAGTGACGATCGCGAGGATCTCTGACCCAATGGCTTAACAGCCAGCCGCGGACCTCTCAGCCACCGCATACCCGTCAGCGAGGTGCCTGCGGTTTGCGTTCTACCGTCGGATGTCGACCGTTGAGTACCAGGGCCGCGTGACCTCCCGGCACTGGCAGCGCGACTGCGCCACCGAGCTCGACCGCACCAGCGCCGGTGCGGTACTCGGCGGTCACGTCGCGCAGCAGCGTCACTGGGTCCTCCTCGGCCAACATGCGCAGGATCAGCCGCCGGCCGCCGTCCGACTGGCAAGACCCGACAGCACGCTTCGGCTGGCGACGCTCACCAGCAATACCCAATCGGCGAGGTCAAGCGACCACTGTGCGCGCTGCCCGAGTTCGACGCCCTCGCCGCCGCGTATGCTCGCACCGCTCGAGGATGCGGGCGTCCCCGGCTGGCCAGTTCGGCATGGACCCGTGGCACGCCGTAGGCGCCGTTCGACTCGTCGTGCGCCGCCACGATCGCCTCGGTCAGCTCAGCGTCGTCCAGTTCCCGAGGGGACGGGCTGGCGGCCCGTTCGGCGTTGAAGGCTGACCTGGATGCCTGCAACGTCGCGCACCGGCGACATTACGACGCGCGACCTTCTCCGCCTCAATGAACGGATACACGTTCACCGGGGCTGCCCTTCGCGAAGAAAGCCGTGGCCCGCTTCAGGATCTCCACATCCTCACGAAGGCGCCGGTCCTCCCGCCGTAGCGTCGCGATTCCTTCGCTCCGCCTCGGTCAGCCGGTTACTGCGGGTGCCGGCGTCCAGGTCAGCCTGCCACACCCACTTTCGCACCGCGGTCTCGGTCAAATCGAAGTGCCGCGCGACCTGACCAATTTTCCGGTCTCCCTGCCGGCACACCTCGGCGACCTCCGCCTTGAAATCCGACGGTGAACTTCAACGTGAACGCCCGACGCGGCCGACCCTCCTTGCCCGCCGTGCATAATGGAACATTCTCTCGCGGGCCGTCAGCCCAGAGATTTCGATATCCGTCCAAACGGGTGAGGCTCAAGTCGTTCATCACCGGGGTCAGTTATGAAGGATCTCGACCTGGATCGCACCGCCGAGCACGCCGGCGGGACAGATCGTCACCAGGGCTATCAACACGGCAGAGAGGACCCTAGGCTTACGCTCGAAATCCGGGTTGAGACGGTAGACCGCCGTCGCCATGAGCAGCAATCCGGGAAGCATCATCAGGAAGGAACGTCCGCCCTCGGCGGCGCTGGTCGCCCCGACCATAAGCACGAACGCGATCGCGAGCAGCCACAGGTCGCCGGGGCGAGGCGGCGCGACCTTCAGGTCCGTGACTCTGATCTTGAGTGCGTCGGCGAGCTCGTCGCGAATTCGGGCGGCCTGGACGGCGACCGTTACGTCCGCCATCTCGTCGAGCGTCATCTCGCCTGCGGCACTGCTCTCGTTCCTCGGCCGACCACTCCGACCGGCTACACCCGATCCCTACGCCACCAACATAAGCGCGCGGCAGATGAGGGTGCCTAGCTGCGTGAGGTTCCCCCGGTAGTGGGGTGCGTTTGTATCGGGAGTCGGACCCGTAGCCGGTGATCCGCCAGCTGACGCGGCAGCTTGGTGTGCATCACGAGGCGTTGCGCAACTGGATCCGCCAGGATGAAGCCGACCGGGGTCAGCGTGACGACCGGCCGACCACCTCTGAGTTGGAGGAGTTGCGCCGGTTGCGGCGGAGGATCGTGGCAGCGCTCGGACGCCTCTTCCTCGTCGCTCGGCACGAGCAGGTAGACGACCCCGCCGACCGGGGCCAGCGCGATCACCACGGCGGCGGCGATCCACAGGCGGCGCCGCGACCGGCGGGGTGGGCTGGCCGGCTCGGGTGCGGTGGACCCTGCGGGCGCCTCGGGGGTGGGCTGGGCGGGGATGCGCGCCTGGTCGTCGCGGGGGTCGGTTGGGGTCGCCATGCCGGGCAACGCACTCGCGCTGGTCAATGGTCACCAGGTACGACAGGGGCGGAACCACCCTCCGGCGGGCCGGGAGGGGTCGGGTGTTCCGCCCCTGTCGTCTGGACGCTCGCACCGGCATCCGGTCTACATGCGCCGGTCGGGTGCGCGGCGTTACGTCTGGTCGCGGTCTGGTCGGGTCATGTCGCGGAGCGCGTCCTGGGCGGCGGCCCGGCGCAGGTAGTCCCGGCGCAGCCGCCGCCGGTCGCGCCGGCACCGTCGGCAGGCCCATGGCATCGGCCACCACCGGCCGCAGCTCCAGCACCGCCACGGGTCCACACCACTCCTAGCGCTCAGGGTCGCCAGGTGCGTCACGTGTCGCACCTGGGATGCGCCGGCGTGGCCTGCGGCGGCTGGGCGGGACGACATCCGGGAAGGTCCGTGTGCCGATCTTCGACAGGCCGAAAGATCACTTCAGTTCGGGCACCACCGCCGACTCGACAGGCCCTAACATCGCCGGCATGGCAACACGGCTCGTGCAGATCAACATGAAGGCTCGGGACGACTCCGCGCTGGGCGGTTTCTGGGCGGAGGCGCTCGGCTGGGGAGTCTCCAGCGAGGGACCCGGCGTGACCAACCTCGAACCCGAGGGCTTCGTCTACCCCGACCCCGTCGCTGTCTGCCTCGACCTCATCGTCTCCCCCGAACCCAAGACGGTGAAGAACCGCGTGCACGTCGACCTCGCCACCACCTCGGCGGCCCATCAGGCGGAGGTGGTGGCGCACCTGAAGGATCTCGGCGCAACACCTGCCGACGTAGGCCAGGGCGACGTGCCATGGACGGTCATGGCCGACCCGGAGGGCAACGAGTTCTGCGTGCTGGACCCCCGACCGCTCTACCGAGACACCGGACCGATCGCCGCGGTGGTGGTCGACTGCGCGGATCCGCGAGCCATGGCCCGCTTCTGGGGCAAGGCCATGGACTGGACCGTGCACGAGGTGACCGACCACCACGCGGTACTGCGCTCCGCCAAGGGCGTCGGCCCGTATCTGGAGTTCCTCCGCACACCCGACGTGAAGACCGGGTGGAACCGCGTCCATCTCGACGTCCGCCCATACCCAGGTGACGACCTGGAGGTCGAGGCGGCCAGACTGCGGACTCTCGGCGCCACCGCCATCGACCTGGACCACGATGTCCCGTGGACGGTCCTCGCAGACCCGGAAGGCAACGAGTTCTGCCTCCTCACCCCCGGCTGACCCGAACCCTCGTCAGCCGCTCACTACGGCCACCAGCCTGGACTTTGCGACGCGCCCTGGTCGACCCAGCGGTGCGACGATCAGGGCCCGGTCCCGCGGGATGGACGATGTACCTGTCGCTGTCATGGCTGCGCCAGGTTGGCGGCGAGATGAAGGGCTGGGGCCCTCGCATCTCACCGCCAGCCTGGCGCGTCCTGCCGCTGGCCGGTGCGGGTCAGTTCAGCGGTTCGATCCAGATGTTGCGGTATCGGACGTTGGCGCCGGGGTCGCCGTGGTCCTGGAGGCGAACAGGTCCGCGGGCCGCGGTCTCGGCCGCACCGCCGCCGGTCGGGCTGGAGATCGCCACGTTGTCGTGGACCAGGGTGCCGTTCCAGCGGACGCTCACCCGGGCGTCCTCGGTCTTGTTACCGGAGCCGTCGAAGCGGGCGGCACGGAAGGTGATGTCGTAGGTCTGCCACGTCTCGGGGGCGGTCGCGGCGTTACTGTCGGCCGCCTTGCGGCTGTAGATGGAGCCGGCTTCGGTGTTGTCCAGCGAGGTGTCGCCGTAGGAGTCGAGGACCTGGATTTCGTACCGGTCCTGCAGGTAGATGCCACTGTTGCCGCGCGCCTGCCCCGTGACGTCAGGCGGGTAGGTCGGCTCGTACCACTCCACGTGCAACTGGAAGTCGCCGAAGTTCTGCTTGGTGCGGATATCGCCACCCACGGCTTCCATCGACCCGTTCGCCACCGGCCAGGTCGCCGCCCCGCCTCCGGTGCTCTGCCAGGCGTCCAGGTCGTCGCCGTCGAAGAGCGTGATGCGTCCGGAGCCACCGCTGTTGATCGACCAGTGCTGGTTGTCGCCGCCGCTGTACGCCCAGATCTGGACCTGGGTGCCGCCGGCGGTGCTGCCGCCGGCGGCGTCGAGCACCTTGCCGGACTGGGGGTTGAGGATCGAGCCGTTGGTCTGCGGCTGCCAGACCTGCGCGCCGCTGCCGTTGCAGGTCCACAACTGCACCTTCGTGCCGTTGGCAGTGCCCCCGTTGGACACGTCCAGGCACTTGTCCAGTGCCCGGAGAGTGTCGCCGACGCGGCTCCACTTCTGGGCGTTGGTGCCGTTGCAGGTCCAGAGCTGGATCTTCGTGCCGTCGGCGGTGGCCGCGTTGCTGACGTCGAGGCACTTGCCGCCGACGCCGGTGATCGTGCCCGATCCGCCGCCCGCCGGGCCGTACGCCTCCAGCTCGTAGATGCGTGCGGCCTGATCGGTGGTGTTCGTCGGGGCGGTGATCGCGAGTCGGACGTACCGGGCGGAGTGGGTGGTCACGTCGTGCGTCGTGGTGCTCGCGGTGTTGCCCGTGACCGTGGTGCGGGTCGTCCAGTTCGATCCGTCGGTGCTGGTGGCGATGGTGAAGTCCTTCGTGTTCCAGGCGACGTTCTCTCCCCCGGCGCCGGCGTGCTTGACGACGAACCGGTTCACGTCCTGTGCCGAGCCGAGGTCGACCTGGAGGTACTTGCTGGTGCCGGTGGAGCACCACTTGTCGCTGTTGCCGCCGGACACGCTGCCGTTGACGGCCTTGGCCGGGCCCTCGGTGGTCGCGCAGGAGCTGTCCGCGGTGGCCGGCTTGTTCAGGGCCAGGTTGCCGCCGCCGGTGGGCGGCGGAGTGCCGCCGCCGGGGATGGCGTTGAGCGTGTACCAGGCCTCGGTGCTCCACAGCGACTGGCCGCTGTCGGAGGTGAACGGGCGAGGCGAGCGCAGGTAGACCACCCGCCCGGTCTTGAGGCCGTCGACGGCGAGGGTCACCTTCTTCCGGTCGGCGGAGAGGGTGGCCGAGGTGACGCTCAGCGTCTCCTCGTCGACCTTCGGGCCGCCGTAGCCGGCGGTCGGCACGTAGCGCCACTGCTTGGCCTTGTAGTGCGAGGCCAGGTTGGCGGCCGTGTCGGCGGAGACCGGCTGGGTGTACTCCACCTCGAAGCCGCCTGCGGTGGCTCGCATGGCCAGCATCTCGAAGGTGTTCGTCGAGTTCGGGGTGAGCTTCTGCAGGCCGTACGTCAGCTTGCCCTCCTGGCCCCAGTTGCCGCCGGAGCCGAGCCCGCCGACGTAGATGGCGCCGTCCGGGCCGAGGTTGACCTCGGTGACGCCGGCTTCCAGGCCCTGGGTGAGGCGGAACAGGGCGCCCTGGTACTCGCCGTTGACCTTCTCCACGTACGCGCGCTGCAGGCCGCCGTAGGTGACGTCACCGATGACGAACTGCCCGGCGTAGCGGCCGGACTTCAGGTAAAGCGGGGTGCTGGGCGAGTTGGCGATCTCGTTCTGCGGCATCCAGAGCACCGGCGCGGTGACCGGGTTGGCGTCGAACGGGCCGGCCGGGTTCATGTAGTGGTTGAAGAACCGGCCCTGCTTGACGTGCACCAGTTTCGACGACGGCAGCCAGCCGCCCTGGTTGTCGGTGACGAAGATGCCGCCCTCCGGGCCCCAGCCGATACCGTGCGGCGTACGCAGACCACCGGCGACGTAGGAGACCGCACCGGTGTCCTTGTTCACCTTGATCGTGGTGCCCCGGTTCGCCGCGGGCTGGGGATCGGTGGTGGCGCCACCGTAATTGATGGACACCGACAGGTTCAGGTAGAAGAACCCCTCGTCGTAGAGCAGGCCGAAGGCGAACTCGTGGAAGTTCCCCCCGAACGGCCAGGTGGCGACCGTGTCGAGGCGGTCGGCGACCTCGTCGCCGTTGGTGTCCACCAGTTTCGTCAGCCGTTGCTTCTCCGACACGTAGACCACGCCGTCGACGACCTTCAGACCCATCGGCTCCTTGAGACCACCGGCGATCTTCTTGGTGGTCACGCTGCCGGGCCCGGTCGAGCCGCCGGTGTTGTCAAGGATGTACACCTCGCCGTTGGTCTGATCACTGCCGCCCCAGGTGGTGATCACCAGGCGGTCGTCGGGCAGCCAGTCCATGCCGGTGACCTGGGGCTGGAAGCCGCTGGGACGCAGATTGGTCAGCGTGTAGCCGGGGTGCACCGCGTTGAGCGGCAGGCCGTCGCCCGGGGAGTCGGTGACCCCCTCGCACTCCTTCTTACCCGGTGCGGTGACCCGCACGACGCCGGCGTCGGTGCTCAGCGCCGAGTTGGGCACCACGACGAAGGACGACGATCCCGGGGTCTTCCACTCCAGGGTGATCTGCTGCCCACCGTCGCGCTCGAAGTGGTCGATGCGCAGCGGGTGCAGCCCGGCGGTGAGGGTGACGCTGCCCTCCTTGGCCGTCGGGCCGTGCAGGCCGTCGTGGTTGACGACGACCGTGTCGTCGATGGTCAGCTTCGACCCGTCGTCGCTGGTGAGCCGGAAGGTGTAGCTGCCGGCCTGACTGATGTTGACGTTGCCGAGCACCTGGGAGACGAAGTACTGGTCGAAGCCGAAGTCGGTGGTCGACGTCCAGTTGATGGTGGGCATCAGCTTGTCGACGTTCGGCGTCTGCCCCGGCTTGAGGGTGCAGATCTCGTTCAGCGGCACCTGCACGTCGAAGACGCGCAGCGTGACACCCGGTTCCTGCTCGGGGGCGGCACCGGCCGGAGTGGCCCAGAGACCGGTGGCGGCCAGGGTGAGGGTGAGCGCTGCCAGGACAGGGCTGCGGAATCGGCGCAGCAGCCGTGTGCCCATGGTTCCTCCAAGGAAGGTGAGGGACGGAGGCGGCGGCCGGTTGCGGAGGAGCTGGGCCGCCGGAGCAGGCATGGGACGAGCCGTCGACGCCGACGATCGACCAGTCCCGATGCATGACGTAGCCTCACCTTAGAGGACTTTGTTAGGAACATCGATATCTTTTGAACGATGTAGCAAAAGTTTCTCTTGCGACAGCAGAAGCTAGAGCACGTCCCACGCGACGAGGCAGCCGGTTGCTCCCCACCGGCGCCACCGCCGAGGCTCACGAGTACATCAGGTGCAGCGTCATCCCGGCGTCGGCGTGGGCCAGGTTGTGGCAGTGGTTGGCCCACATCCCCGGGTTGTCGGCCCGGAACGCCACCTCCCAGACGTCGCCGGGCCGTACGTCGAAGGAGTCCAGCCACAAAGGACTCCCGGTCGGCGGTCGTCCATTGCGGGTCAATACCAGGACGTGATGCCCGTGCAGGTGCCACGGGTGCACGACCTGGGACCGGTTCACGATCGTGAACTTGGCGATGTCGTCGAGGCGTACGACCTGAGACGGGATGTCGGGATCGGCCGCGCCGTTGACGGTGTGGGCGTACCGCGGAAGCAGTCCGCGCAGGTCGAGGCCGCGGTCGAGCACGAGGGTGAACTCCTTGTCGAACCGGGACCACGGCACCGGCGAGGCGACGCCGTAGCTGAGCGGGTCCAGCACCGGCCATGCGCCGGTCGCCGCCGACACCGGTCCGGTCGAATGGACCTGGCGTCCGTCGACGAACAGCGCCACCGGCGTGGCGGGCGCGGTGAACACCAGGTCGTAGCGTCCGCCCGCCGGGATCAGCACAGCGGTGTCGACGAGCGGCGTCGGGTTCCGCAGGTCGGATCCGTCGATCGCGGCGACCCGGAACGGGGTCCCGGCCAGGGCGTACCGGTGTGTCGTGCGGTCAGTGTTGATCAACCGCAGCCGCACGGGCATCCCCGCCTCGACCGGCTCCGTC
The DNA here is from genome assembly GCF_036906795.1 of Micromonospora sp. CPCC 205739. Taxonomy (NCBI): domain Bacteria; kingdom Bacillati; phylum Actinomycetota; class Actinomycetes; order Micromonosporales; family Micromonosporaceae; genus Micromonospora; species Micromonospora sp. CPCC 205739. The sequence goes on from NZ_JBAKHS010000022.1 coordinate 13,118, forward strand.
CTCGGTGCGGGTAGTGGAAGACCGGAAAGGGTGTGCACCGGCACGGTGACGTCGACGCCGGTCACCGGCGCCGGGCGCACCACCAGGACGCCGTAGAGCCCCTTCCGCACGCCGATGTCGGATACCGCGTGCGTGTGGTACCAGTACGTCCCGACCTGGTCAGTGCGGAACCGGTAGACGAACTCCTGTCCGGGCAGCACCGCCGCCTGCGTCACGCCGGGCACCCCGTCCTGGCTGTTCGGTACGTCGTACCCGTGCCAGTGCAGCGTGACCCCCCGCGCGATGTCCCGGTTGCGCAGCGTCACCTCCAGGACGTCGCCGACGGTGGCGGTCAGCTCCGGCCCGGGAACCTGCCCGTTGAACGCCCACGCTGCGACGTCGCGGCCGCTCACGCTCACCGTGGCGGTTCCGGCCGTCAGGGTGAACCGCCTGGTCGGTTCGCCGGCGGTCCGCGTATCCCGATAACCATGGTCATGGGGTACGCCGGGAGCGGCGTTCGGCGTGACGGCCAGGCCGGTTCCGGTCACCAGCGCCGCGGCCGCCACCGCGAGGGCCGCCCGGGACACCGTCGGCGAAGGGCGCGCGTCGAGGACGCGCCACGTGACCGCGGTCGCCGCGACGACCCCGGCGACCGCTAGCAGTCCGACTCCCGCCGAGGCCGGATAGCCGTGCAGGACCGTCACGAGCAGGCCGGCGCTTCCGGCGTACCCGGCGAAGAGAAGCGGGACCGCGGCGGAGCGGATGTCGCCCGAGGCCCGCAGCAGCCGCGGCCCGGCGACGGCCACCGCCGCGAGTGACAGTGGGGCGGCGAGGAGGACCTTCTCCGCCGCGAACCACCAACCGGCGCGGGCGAGCGCGGTGATCGTGATCGCCCGGGCGAGCGTGGCGAGCAGCGCGAAGGCGGCCAGTCCCAGTGCGAGCGGCCGGCGCCGGGCGGCCGACGCGGCGCCGCCGCCCAGCCACCCGGCGGCCGCGAGGAGCGCGATCACCAGGTCGGCCGCGAGCAGCGAGCCGGTGGTCATGCCGGCTCCCCTTCGCGGACGGCCACCGGGCTGGCGTCGGCCGGCGTCGGGTTGGCCAGCTTTCGAGCTGCCTGGTGGACGCTGACCACGACGTGCACCGCGATGATGCCGTTGAGCGCGTGCAGCCCGGCGATGGTCAGGCCGAACGGGGTGCTGGCGCCCGCGGCGTCGGTGGAGCCGTTCGCAAGCCCGGCGATGAGCGCCTGCACGACGACCAGGCCGAGCGGCAGGGCCGCCAGTCCGACGATCCGGCCCGGCGCCTTCGCCAGCACGGCGAACAGGATGGTGAGCAGGGTGAGAACGGGGATGACCACCATCCCGTTGACGCTGTGCAGCGTATATGCGTCGTCGCCCGCGGGTTTCGTGAAGGCGCCCACGGCGGCGAAGATGAACTGCAGGGCGAACGCGGCGAGCGACAGAGCGCTGAAGACGACGAAGGCCTTGCGCATGGTGAGCTCCTAGTGATGAGTCGGGGACAGGGCCTGGGCGACGTGATCGGTGGCCGTGATCGCGCCGTACGCGACCAGCCGCACGAGGTCGGCGTCGTCCGGATGGGAGAGCCGCCAGAGGGCGACGTCGCCCGGGCTGATCGCGCTGGGCGCGAACGCCGCCAGCAGCGCTATCCGCGTGCCGATGCGGTCCGTGGCGGGTACGTCCCGGACCAGATCGACGGCCCAGTCCGCGGGCCGGGCCGGGTGCCGTCCGTCCTCCCACCGCACGGTGGCCGTGACGGTCTGGCGAGCCACGTCGCCCAGGAGGTCCCCGCCTCGCGTGGCGGCGTCCTTCAGCGACGCGTACGCGACGCCGACCGGGCTGTCCCCGGCCCAGGCCGGTGGCGCCGTTGTGGCGGCGTCGAGTAGCGGCAGGCTGCGGCCGGGCTCCTTTGGCTCCCGGGCCGCCCTGGCATAGAGCCTGCCCCCGACCGACCTCACCAGCGGGGAGCGCTGCAGGCCGCCGGGGAGCAGATCCGGGTCGAGCAGCGCCGAGACGATCCGGTTGATGAACTGGAAGGCGAGCAGGGTGCCGGTGACCTCGAGGCGGTACGGGCTGGTCCAGGCGGCGGCCCGAGGGTTCCGGCTGGCCTCGGCCCAGCCGACGAGCTCAACGTGCCTCGGCTCCGGTGGCGTCCCGCCCCGGGCGATGACCTCGGCCAGCTCGTGCTCGCCCAAGGCGTGCAGCAGCATCACGTGGGCGTCGACGCAGAACCGGCAGCGGTTGGCCCGGGACACTGCCGACGCGACGAGCTCTCGGTCGACCCGGGACACGTCCCCGGCGAGCAGGGCCTCACGCATCAGCGCCCACGTCGCGGCCAGCACCTCCGGCACGGCCGAGAGCGCCTGGAAGGTGGGCACCGGCCCGAGGAACTCGTCCTGCAGCTGCCGGTAGACCTCCGCGGTCAGGCCGGTCGCAGCCTTCGCCGGGGCGGGGGTGAAGAAGCGGTATGTCATGGGCTCGATGCTTGCCTCGGCGGGCCGGAAAGGCGTCGTGCTGCCGCAGGCACTTGCCCGGCCGCCGATGCCGCGTCCGCAGTACGCCCTTCTACCGCAGCCGCCAGATGCTCCCTGATGACGGCCCGTTCTACAGTTCGACCATGCGCCGCGATCTGCCGTACGCCCTCAGTGGCCTCGCCCTCGGCGCCCTCCTGCTCGGCAACGCCGCGCTCGCGCCGGACGCCGCACCGGTTCGGGCGATCGACGTCGCGCTGGTCCTGGTCATGGCGGCGGCCCTGGCGGTGTGCCGGCGTTACCCGGTGGTGGCGTTGAGCGTGGTGACCGCCGCCATGCTGGCCCTCCACGTCCGGGTACACGCCGGGGTGTCCGCCGCGTTCCCCGTCCTCGGCACGGTCTACCTGGCCGCCTGGCGAGGGCACCGAGCGGCCGCCGCTCTGGCCAGCCTCGTCTTCCTCGGCGGCTTCCTGGCCCGCGACGTCTCGGTCGCGCCCTCCGACCGGCCCAGCCAGCAGATCGCCGAGCGGACCGCCCTGCTGCTGGGCTGGTTCTTCGCGGCCAACGTCGCCGGGCTCGTCGCCCGGCAGCGCCGGGCGTACCTGGAACAGGTCGAGCAGCGGGCGATCGAGGCCGAACGCACCCGCGAGGAGATGGCGTTGCGCCGCGCCGGGGAGGAGCGCCTGCGCATCGCCCGGGACCTGCACGACTCTCTGACCCACAGCATCTCCGTGATCAAGGTGCAGGCCGGGATCGCCGTGCACCTGGCCCGCAAACAGGGCGAGGAACCGTCGGCCACGCTGCTGGCGATCCAGGAGGCCAGCAGCGCCGCGATGCGGGAACTGCGCACGACGCTGGACGTCCTGCGCTCACCCACCGACGGAGACTGCGTCGGACTGGCTCGGGTGGGCGAACTCGCCGAGCGGACCCGGGCGGCCGGAATACCGGTGCAGGTGACCGTCACCGGTCAGCCGCAGGACCTACCCGCCGAGGTCGACCAGGCCGCGTATCGCGTGGTCCAGGAGGCATTGACCAACGTGGCCCGCCACGCCGGCCCCACCACCGCGCAGATCCACATCGAGTACGCCCCGGCACAGCTGACCGTCTCGGTGACCGACGACGGCCAGGCATCGCCGGTCCGGCCACTGACACCGGGGGTGGGCCTGCGCGGCATGCGGGAACGGGTGACCGGACTGGCCGGCACACTGCAGGCCGCCGCCCGTGACAGCGGCGGGTTCGCGGTACGGGCCACGTTCCCGCTGGTCGGTCCAGCATGACCGAGCGCTTGCGCGAGGTCCAACCAGCTCAGTCCGTCACGGATCGTGGCGGCCGACCGGAGGGAGGAGCCGGCGTGATCCGGGTCCTGCTCGCCGACGACCAGGCGCTGATGCGAGCCGGATTCCGGGCACTGCTCGACGCCGAGGACGACCTGGAGGTCGTCGGCGAGGCCGCCGACGGCGCATCGGCCGTCCAGCTGTCGCGACGCCTGCGGCCGGACGTCGTGCTGATGGACGTGCAGATGCCGGGACTCGACGGCATCGAAGCCACCCGGCGCATCGCCGCCGATCCCGACCTCACCGCGGTCCGCGTCCTCATCCTCACCAACTACGGGCTCGACTCCTACGTCTTCGCCGCACTCCGCGCGGGTGCCAGCGGGTTCCTCCTCAAGGACGCCGACCCCGCGGACCTGCTGCAGGCCGTCGCCGTCGTGGCTCGCGGCGACGCGCTGCTCGCCCCGGCGGTCACGCGTACGCTCATCAACGAGTTCGTGGCCGGCCCGCCGCCGGCCGAGCCGGCGGCCGGACGCGACGTGCTGACCGCCCGCGAACGGGAGATCGTCGAGCTCGTCGCCCGGGGGCTGAGCAACGACGAGATCGCCTTGCGCATGGTGATCAGCCCGTTGACCGCCAAGACACACGTCAACCGGGCGATGACGAAGCTGCACTGCCGCGACCGTGCCCAGCTGGTCGTGTGGGCGTACGAGTCGGGGCTGATCACGCCGCGTCGCCGGTGACAGCCGGTCCGCGGCATGCCAGCAAGTTGATTTCGGCGCTGGTAGGTAAGCGGGCCTGGACGGGCCGCGCGAACTGCACGGGGAAGCGCAGCACGGTAGGCAACGGCCGTCGCGGCAGGTTGCACAGTCATGGCCACGACGGATCCTCGGGGTCCTGGCCACCGGCGGCGGGCTCGCCGCCATGCTGCCACTGTCCGGGCCGGCCACCGCGACCGCGCTGATCACCGTGGTCAGTTCGCTCCTGATGGTGCCCGTGACGTGGGGGCGGAGTAACGAACATCAGGACGCAACCGGCCCACATCGTCAGCCCGTAACGCGCGGTGGGCGTATCACCGGTACGGCCACCGCGGCGCAGTCATGTGAGGTGGTACTCGGTGACCGTGAAGCAGATGGCTCCGTCCACAGAAGCGGCGGAGCCATTGAAGGTGACGCGCAGCGGATGCGCGTCTCGCGCGTCGACGGACAGGACAACTTCGGCGCCGTCGGCCCTCGCCTCGTCCGCTCGACGGAACAGCTCCCCCAGGGTCGGGAAGTCGCCTACCGAGGTCGGTCGCTCCAGGCCCTGGCTCAGCGGGACGACCTCGACGATCTTCCGGTTCGCCACGGTGACATGCCACCGCCCTGCGGTTGGTCCTCGATGGCAATCCCCGTCGAGGACGAAGTCGTAGTTCGCAGGCTCGGTCCACGTCGCCGACGTAGACACGCCCGGCGCTGCGGCGCTCAGCGGAGCCGGGACCGCTTCCGTCTCGGATCGGGTCGGCGACCACACCACTGCGATCAACGCGGCGATTCCTCCCACGAGCGCAATCGCGACCGTGGTTCATTCCTTTTCATCGGCATGCCCCTGTGCGCAAACGGTTCGGCTCAACGTCGTTGCTGACGGCCGATGACGCGGGTGTCGGCCTCAGCTCGGACGGGCGTTCATTCATCTTCGGCCATGTTCGCGGGCGGGCACGTCACTCCTTTGGACGGTGACACGGTGCGGCTCCAGCGCTGACCTCTTCCACCCTCGCCTCAAGAAGACTCTCGCCGGCACCTGTTATGACGGCGCCGGCGAGGAGAAGGTTCCGCGTTGGCGCGGCGTTGTTCACCGGAGCGGTCCGGGTCGACCACCGATACGGCTGTACCACGGTGCTCAAGGGCGCCCCGGAGACGTAGCCGGCTACTGAGCAACCGAATCACAGTACTGGCGGCAGACACCCGTCAAGCGCCTCGTCCATCGAGAAGCCGCCGCCGCTCGGGTCCGTGATCGCTGTAAGCGACGTGGCTGTCAATATATTGGCGACATGAGGTCAGTAGGCGGCCGGCGGGTCAGGGGTGCGGGCGCTCGAGCGCACAGTCCTGTCGAGCAGCGACTGATAAAGTCCGTCGCCTGCGGCGAGGTGCTCGATCTGGCCGGGGACGGACCAGTCGACGAGGCAGCGATGCGGTCCTGGGGCGTTGACCGGACGGTTTCGGCTTCAGTCATCCGTGAGCTCGTCCGCGGTCGTCTGGTCAGCGAGCCCGACCCGCACGGCCTGCGGCTCCGTGGGGCCCGGATCACCGATCAGATCGACTTGGAGAACATCACCAGTGGCCTGGCGCTGGAGCTGCGTGACTGTTTACTGCCCGGCGGCTTGAATCTCCGCAACGCCCAACTATTGGCGGTTGCCCTGACCGGGTGCCGCATCGAGCAGGCGCCCGATTCCGACGACGCACCAGTCGACGCCACCCGCTTTGCCGCGCGGGTGCTCTCGCTCGACAAGAGCACGGTCACCGCTGATGCCGCCGCTGGCGCCGTTCGTCTCGCCGCCGCCCGCCTCGGCACGTTGGACTGCCGCGGGGCGCGGCTGGAGAACACCACCGGACCGGCCCTTGACGCCGACGGCCTCCAGGTCGACCAAAGCGTGTTCCTGCAGGACGGGTTCACCGCCACCAGCGCCAGCGAGCGCGGCACGGTCCGGCTGCTCGGTGCCCACATCGGCGGCCAACTCAACTGCGGAGGCGCCAAGCTGGAAAACGCCACCGGACCCGCCCTTAACGCCGACAACCTCCAGGTCGACCGAAACGTGTTCCTGCACGACGGGTTCACCGCCACCAGCGCCAGCGAGCAGGGCACGATCCGGCTGATCGACGCCCACATCGGCTCATTGAGCTGCGGTGGTGCGGGGCTGACGAACACCGTCGGACCGGTCCTCGACGCCGACGGTTTCCAGGTCGACCGAGACGTCTTCCTAGACGACGGGTTCACCGCCACCAGCGCCAGCGAGTTGGGCACGATCCGGCTGCCCGGTGCCCGCATTGGCGGCCTTCTGGTCTGCGGTGGGGCCCGGTTGGAGAACACGGCCGGACCCGCCCTCGACGCGAACGGCCTTCAGGTCGACCAGGACGTGATTCTGGATGACGGTTTCACCGCGAACAGCGCCGATGGTCAGGTGGTGCTGGTGTTAGCCGGTGCGCGGATTGGTGGGACTTTCCGCCTCGACATAGATCGGGTGACGCGCAGGGCATCGGGCCAGGGATCGCTGATCGAGTTGGACGGGCTCACCTACAGCGGGCTGCCGCGGCCTGCGTCACTGCGGCGCTGGCTGACCCTGCTGCGTGAGCACACCCCCCGCTACGCCGCCCAGCCCTACCAGCACCTCGCCGCCGCGTACCGCGCCGCCGGCCACGACCGCGACGCCCGCACCATTCTGATCGCCCAACGCCGCGACCAGATTCAGCGTGCCGGACTGTCCGGCGCCGAACGCTCCTGGGGCCGCCTCACCGGCATCGCCCTAGGCTACGGCTACCAGCCCTGGCGTTCACTGCTCTTACTGCTCGCCACGCTTGCGACCGCAGTCACCCTCAGCGTCATCGGCGGCCACCACGGCGGCCTCGCCCAGAAGCCGGCGAGCAACGGAGCAGTCGCAGCCACCGCCTGCACCACCACCGACCAGGTCGGCGTCGGCCTCGACCTCGGCACGCCATTGATCAAGACTGGTGCCCGCGACCGCTGCCAACCCACCAGCACGCCGACCGGCCAAACCCTCACCGTCGCCGGTTGGGTCCTGCAACTACTCGCCTGGACCTTCGCCACCCTCTTCATTGCCGGCTTCACCGGCGCAGTCCGCAAGACCTGACCCAGGTCGCGGACAAGGCGTACACCTCGAAGGCCACCCGGGAATACCTGCGCCCTTCGCCCAGTTCGATGCCTGCCAGGTCCGCCTTCATGGTGCTCGCCGTGATCGGCGCGTTCGTGCGGCGGCGGAGGCCCAACCGCCCGGGTAGCCCGCCGCTGCTCGCGCAGAGACGCTCACACCGGTGAAGTGTCGAACGAAACGGTCGTGACGCGGTGAGTCAAATTCTGCGGCGCTGCGGCTCTGGCAGTTACGGGCGCGCAGCGACCCCAGCGGCACCCAGCCGGGAGTGACGGCCATCGCGCTCGTTCAGTTGTCAAGCACCCGGGCGACGTGCGCCTCGACGTCACCGAGGCCGGTGATGTCGATACCGAAGCGGCCGGTGAGCAACTCCATGACCTCCGCCGCCGAACTCAGCACGGTCCGATCGCTACCGCCGGTGCGACGGTGCACCGTGAGGACGCGGCCGCGCAGGTTCCACCGGGCGTCGTCCGCGGTGAGAGCAACGCTCAGACCTCGAACGAAAACCGAGTCGGGATGGGTCGAGACGTACCAGCTGCCTACTTCGAGATCAATGCGCTCCTGGGCGTCAGGCCCGAGGACATAGAGCGGCTGCCACGATCCGCGGATCTCCGCCTCGAGCCGGCGCCAGCCGTCCGGCATCGATACCAGGCGGTACGGCTCGTGCCTGGTCAACTGCGGAGCTTGCTCATCGAGCCGGATGGGTGAGGAGAGCGTCTGCCCTCCGAAGCCGACGTCGACGAGGTACCGCTCCCCGGCGGGCGGGACGGCGACGGCAAGGGCAAGGTGCGTTCGCGGTGCCGGCGGGGCGTCGTCCGGTTGCATCCAGACAACTCGCCCGGCGAGCGGGGTGACGTCGTAGCCGAGCGCGAGCAGCGCCCCGCTGAGCAGGCCGTTCTGCTCGTAGCAATAGCCGCCCCGGTGACGATGCACCAGCTTGTCGACCAGTGGCCCGGTACGTAGATCGGCGACCGGACGCCCGAGCACCGGGTCCAGCGTCTCGAACGGGATGCTGCGGTTGTGCCCGGCGACCACCGTTTCCAACTCCTTCAAGGTCGGCCCCGAACGCGCCTCGAGTACGTCGGCCACGTCGATCCGCCGAAGGTAAGCACGCAATTCGGTCCCGGTCATCGCAGTGTCCATGGGCCCAACATGCAACCTAAAGTGCGCTTGAGGTCAAGCCGGCCGCTGACACACCACCGGACCCAGGCCGGCGCCCGCAGGGTGTGCGGCATGTCCGGCGCTCACTCACTACCGCATCGTGTCGGCGTGGACATTGAGCAGTCCACGCCTACTGCTCCTTCGCCGGCCGTGACGGGTGTATCGGGGCACGCCTGCCGCAATACCTAGCGCCGCCGAAACTTCCGCAGCGACTCTCCCCGGGGAGCGAAATTTGTCGAAAGTTGGTGGCCGTCCGCCAGCGCTGCCCTTGGCCGCCCGGCGGTCGACCTGGTCGGATCGCTCGCGAATGACGTGGCGGATTCCGCGCCGATGCAAGGCGGCTCTGCGAGGTTAGCGGGGGCCAGCGGGTTCTGGAGCTATCTGTCGCGGGCCTCGGTAGCCGTCGCGGCGGACATTAGCGTGAGTGGCGGCCACCACGATGCGTTGGCCCTCGACCACGGCAATGAGGTTCGTATGCTGGCGGGCTGGGTGCACCGATCAACATCGAATGGACCCGGAAGTGGCAGAGGGCCGCCGCTGATCAGGGCTCGCGGACGCCGTACACGCGCAGGACGCTGTGGCGCAGCGCCGCCGCCTAGCTAACGGCACCTCTCTGCTGTCAACGCCTTGACACAGAGAGGTGCCGTTAGATCCACACTCCGATCGAGGTTGTACGCAGTCCCATCCGTATGGTTCAGCGGCCAAGGTCGCGGCGGTTGAGCCGCCAGGCGCCGGCCGCGATGAGCGCGATGGTGGCGGCTGCCAGGAGGGCGGCGTCGGCGACCTGCAGGCCGTGGCGGAGGGGTTCGCCGCCGATGTAGTAGTGGAACGGCGTGAGGTAGCGCAGCCAGTCGGCGCCGATCTGGGGCGCGAAGCCGTGCAGGGCGTAGGACAGCACGCCGAGACCGGCGGTGAGGCCGAAGGCGGTGGCGCGGCTGGTGCCGGTCGCGGCGCCGATGCTGGTGGCGACGGCGCCGAACAGCAGCCCGAGGAGCGCCAGGTTGACCGCCTGAGCGGCGAAGTTTCCGACGGTGATGGTGTCGAGGTTGGCGCTGTTGCGTACGGCCAGGACCGCGGCGAGCGTCGCGGCGGCGATGAGGAGAGCGCCGGCGGCGAGGGCGGCGTAGCGGTGCAGCAGCAGGCGGGTGCGGCTGATGGGGTGGGCCAGCAGCAGGTCCAGGTAGCCGGTGTCCTCGTCGGCGGAAATCATGCGGGCGCCGGTGGCGGCTCCGTAGAAGGTGACCAGCAGCGGTACGAGCAGTCCGAATACGGCGCCTTGCAGGTAGCCGGCGGCGGTGCCGGTGTCGTCGAAGCCGAACCCGCGCATGGCCTCGGGCACGTTGGCCATGGCGTCGGCGGAGATCTGCGGGTAGAAGCTGGCGTACATCATCGCGAGGAGGCCGGTGGCGATGGCCCAGACGGCGAAGATTCGCCGGTTGTCGTACAGGGTCTTGGTGAACATCGTGCGGCCGAAGGCGCGGGCGAGGGCCGAGCCGCCGGGGACCATGGTCGGCGTGGTGGGGGTCGCCGTGCGGGCGGTAGTGGTGGTCATGATCCTGCCGTTTCGTGGGTCGCGTGGTGTCGAGGGCTTATGCAGCGGCGTAGTAGGTGTGGAACAGCTCTTCGAGGTCCTGACTGTCGGCGTGCAGGCCGGTGATGGTGTGCCGGGCGGCGGCTTTGACCAGCGCGTCGGGGCTGCCATCGACCCGGCAGCCAAGGGTGTTGCCGTCGACGCGCACGTCGGTGACGCCCGGCAGGGCGATGAACTCCTCGGCACGCGCTGGCTCGGCGAAGGTGATCCGGACGTGCAGGAACGATCGGGCACGCAGGTCGGCGACCGTGTCCAGTGCGACGAGGCGGCCTTCGCGGATGATCGCGACGCGGTCGGCGACGGCCTCGACCTCGCTCATGATGTGGCTGGACATGAAGACCGTCTGCCCGCCGGCCTTGGCCTCGGTGACCATGTCCAGGAAGGTCTGCTGGACTAGGGGGTCGAGTCCCGAGGTGGGCTCGTCGAGGATGAGCAGCTCGGGCTGGTGCATGAATGCCTGGACCAGGCCGACTTTCTGCCGGTTGCCTTTGGACAGGCTCTTGACGCGGGCGTTCAGGTCCAGGTCGAGGCGATCGGCGAGGTCGATGATGCGCGTCGCTGGGACACCGCCGCGCAGGCTGGCGAGAAAGGCGAGGCACTCGCCGGCTTTCTGCCGGCCGTCGACGACGAAGTCGCCGGCCAGGTAACCGATCCGACGGTGCAACTGGACGGCGTCGGTGCGCGGGTGCAGACCGAGGACGCGGGCAGTGCCGGAGGTGGGACGGATCAGATCGAGCAGCAGCCGGATGGTGGTGGACTTGCCCGCCCCGTTGGGGCCGAGGTAGCCGAACACCTCGCCGGGCTCCACGGTCAGGGTCAGGCCGGCGAGGCCGCGGCGGGTGCCGTACATCTTGGTGAGTTCGGTCAGTTCGATCGGCGTTGTCATGCCCTCGATACTATCAGAGTGTTCAGAGATTTCTGAAGACTCGAAGATGCTAGAATTTGGTCAAGATCGCTGATGAGGGGGATGGACCATTGGCCGATACCACCGAGGCCGCCGAGCGGATGGCGCTGACCCTGGCTCAGGGTGGGCTGCAGAAGGCCACCGCGCGGGTGATGGCGGCGTTCATGTTTGCCGACACTGACAGCGTCACTGCGGCCGAGCTCGGCGAGCAGCTGCGCATCAGCTCCGGGTCGGTGTCCGGCGCGATCAAGATGCTGTCCACGGTGGGGGTGATCGAACGGGTCCCGGCGCCGGGCAGCCGCCGCGAGCATTACCGGTTGCGTGACGGGGCTTGGGCAACCCTAATGTCGTCGCAGAACGGCATGGTGCAGGCCATGTTCGAGGCCGCCGACAAGGGCATCGAGGCGGCCGGTCCGGACAGTCCCGCTGCCCGGCGGCTGGGCGAGATGCGTGACTTCTACGGCTTCATGTTCCGTGAGCTGCCCGCCCTGATCGACCGGTGGCGCGCCGAACGCGCCCCAGGCCGCCAGCCTTGACGACAGTCGCGGTGGTGGGCGTCGGGTACCGGGTGCGGCTGCCTGATCTCTTCAGTTTCGAGGGCAGGCACGCGTGCTTGGTGGTGCGCGCCGCTCCACTACCCGCCGCCAACCATCCCCCACACCACTGCGGTCGAGGGCTTTGCGGCATGGTGACAGTCGACGTGATGACAGTGGGGGTCATGGTCAGCAGTGCGACGCCGGGAATGACCCGCGAGGGGACGAAAGTGGCCAGGGCCAAGGGCGCCCAACGGGGCAGGCACAGCCCAAGCTGAACCGCGGCAGGAGGCCCACTTGGTGGCGTTGCGCGCCCGGCGGCGAGATGGCGGAGCTGTTTTGTGTGGCCCGGGCGACGGTGTACCGGGCGGTCCAGCAGGCGGCGCCCGCGCGATGTGGGAGGCCCGCGGCGGGCGGCACGCCCATAGGGTGAATCATGACGTGGTGGAGTCGACCTGGGTGCAGCTACTGGTGGGGCTGCTTGCGGTCGTTGCGGTCTTCGTCGCGGCAGCGCTGGGCGCGGCGCTGTTGGCCTGGGCACCGATGACCGGCCGCGATCCGGCGAAAGCGCACGGCCGGTGGCGCTCGGTGGCACGTGGCGTGCGCGAAGGTGCTCGACGGCTGACAACCCTCGTAGGGACCGGGGTACGTCGGTTCCGCGTGCCGTCGGCGGTGACCACACGGCTGACCGATACGGTGCGGCATCCGGCTCGGCTGGTGGTGCTGGGCTTTGCGGTGGCGGTGTTGGCCGGGTCCGCCCTGTTGTCGCTGCCGTTCGCCACCGAGAGCGGCCGCAGCGCGCCGCTGGTAACGGCGGTGTTCACCGCGACGTCGGCGGTGTGCGTGACCGGGCTGGTCATCGAGGACACCGGCACCTTCTGGTCCGGGTTCGGCGAGGCGGTGATCCTGGGCCTGATCCAGATCGGCGGATTCGGGATCATGACGCTGGCGTCGCTGCTCGGCCTGTTGGTGGCGCGCCGGCTGCGGATGCGCCTGCAGCTGGGTACCCAGACGGAGACGAAGGCGATCGGGGTCGGTGAGGTCCGCCGGGTCGTGCTGGGTGTCATGCGGGTCAGTCTCATCGTCGAGGCCGTCGTGGCGGCCGCGCTGGCCTGGCGGTTTGCCGAAGGCTACGGCCACAGCACGGGCCGAGCGCTGTACCTGGGGGTGTTCCACGCGATCTCGGCGTTCAACAACGCCGGCTTCGGCCTATATGCCGACAGCCTCATGCAGTTCGTTGACGACCCGCTGATCTGCCTGCCCATCGCCGCCGCGGTGATCATCGGCGGGCTCGGCTTCCCGGTGCTGTTCGAGCTGCGCCGCCAGTTCCGCACGCCGCGCCGCTGGTCGATCCACACCAAGATTACGGTGGGGATGACGGTCGTGCTGCTCGCCGGTGGCTGGTTGGCGATTAGCGTCGCGGAGTGGTCGAACCCCGGCACGCTGGGCGGCTTCGGGATCGGCGGCAAGCTGCTCGCGGGATTCGTCGCCGCGGTGATGCCGCGCACCGCGGGGTTCAACAACCTCAACGTGGCCGAGTTCAACGACGTCACGCTGCTCATCCACGACGTGCTGATGTTCATCGGCGCCGGCAGCGCTGGCACCGCCGGCGGCATCAAGGTCACCACGTTCGCACTGCTCGGCTTCGTCATCCTCGCCGAGATCCGCGGCCAGCCGAGCGTGCACGCCCTCGGTCGTCGGCTACCCGCCGGCGTGCAGCGTCAGGCACTGACCATCGCGCTGCTCAGCGTCGCCGCCGTCGCTGCGTCGACCGCCGCCTTGCTGGCGCTGACCCCGTTTCGGCTCGACCAGGTGCTCTTCGAGGTCACCTCGGCGTTCGCTACCGTCGGGCTGTCCACCGGCATCACCGCGCAGGTGGGCACCGCGGGGCATGTCATCCTGATCATGCTGATGTTCGTCGGCCGGTTGGGTCCGATCACCGCCGCGACCGCGCTGGCGCTGCGCGAGCGCACCCGCCGCTACGAACTACCTGAGGAGCGACCGATCGTTGGCTAGGAAATCCGCGACCAGCAACCGCATCGCCGTGCTCGGCCTGGGCCGCTTCGGCGGTTCCATGGCGATCGAGCTCATACGCCAAGACTGGGAGGTCCTCGGCATCGACGCCGACCCTGCCGTGGTGCAGACCTACACCGACCAGCTCACCCACACAGCCGTCGCCAACACCACCGACGAGGTCGCCCTGCGGCAGCTCGGTGTGCACGAGATGACCCACGCCGTCGTCGGCATCGGCACCGACCTCGAAGCAGGCATCCTCACCACCGCCCTGCTGGCCGACCTCGGCGTAGCGAACATCTGGGCCAAGGCCGTCAACCGGCAACACGCCCGCATCCTCGAGCGCGTCGGCGCCCACCACGTCGTGCTTCCCGAGCACGAGATGGGCGAACGCGTCGCCCACCTGGTCACCGGCAAGATCCTCAACTTCATCGAGTTCGAGGACGACTACGCCATTGCCAAAACTCGCGCCCCCGAGGAGGCCTTCGACAAGACCCTCGCCGACTCGGCGCTACGCTCCAAGCACGACATCACGGTGGTGTCGATCAAGCGGCCGGGTGAAGACTTCACCTACGCCACCGCCGGCACAGTCATCTACGCCGGCGACATCCTTATCGTCGCCGGCAGGACCCGCAACGTCGAAGCGTTCGCCAACCTGAGCTGACACGGTCGGATGTCGGTCTCCGGCGGCGTGCATCACCGTGATTGCCCAGCCGCTTTACCGGGCGAAGGCCGCAGCGCCCGGCTCGGACGGCTGTCCGCTGCCGGCGCTCCTGGCCGTGCCGGGCGTGGGAACGCCTGGGCGGCAACGCTGGCGGGCACTCGGCTTGAGCCTCTGCGACAACGCTCGGCTGAGGTCGCGCACCAGGTCATCGTCAGCGGTCGCCGGCCGCCAGCGCAGGGCCGCACGGTAGACCAACGACCCGGCGGGACGCTGCAGGGCAGACTCTCCCCGGACGAACAGGTCATGGCGCTGCACAGCGCTGCGCAGTCCCCGGTGCAGGGTGGCGGCGAGCAGCGGCAGCTCAGTACCGAGGCGCGCGAGGTCCCCGATGTGCTGGACACGGTCGTGAGCATCAGGGTTCAGCAGAGAGCGGGTCCACCGCAGGGCCTCGCCCAGCTCCGCGGCGGCGTCCCGAGCGAGCCCCGTCGGCGGGGTGGCGCGCAGGTCGGCAGCGGCGATGGCAGCCTGCCGCCAGCCGCCGGTCATCTCCGGATTCCCGTGGGCCATCAGGACGTGCACGGCCAGACCGAGCTGGGTACCGACCTGCAGATGCGCCGGCGATGCCCCCGGCGATCAGGCCAGCGTCGTCGTGGCCACCGCGCGGACCGGCGGGCCGGCTCATGTCATCGTCTAGCGGAAGTCGGTATTGCCGAGCTGCTTCTCCACCTCCGTGGGCTCCAGGTCCACCGGAATGCCTGGCCGCGACCCGACCTTGATCAGGAAGTTGCCGCGGCCGACGGTTTCGCTGCCCTCGGCAGCCGTCCACGACGGCGGCGCCGACCAGGACAGCATCTCGCGCCGCTCGGCCTGCGACAGCGGCCCAACGCGGGCGACGGCGTCGAGTTCCTGCTCGGAGCAGGGGCCGATCATCAGCACCGCGGACCGCTCGGCGAAGCCTCTGGCTTTGGCCCGGTCGTGGGCGGTGGGCAGCGCTTCCAGGTCGGCCAGGGAGTGGGTGATGAAGGCGGTGCCGGTGCCCTTCTGCCTGTTCAGGCGGGTGAGGCCGTCGGCGCGGCCGACCAGGCCGTGGCCGACGCGCAGCGCCCGCCACAACTCGTCGAGCACGGTGAAGAACGTTCTCGGCGGCGCCAGACCGAGGTCGGACATCAGGTGCGCGGCCTCCACCTGGGCGAAGCCATAGCTCCAGGTGGAGAGCAGGGTGGCGGCGGTGCGCAGCTCGTCGGTGTCGTCGATGCTGGAGATGTCGACGCACACCGCCGGGGTGTCGAGGCGGATCGCGGTGGTGGTCTGCCCCTCGAAGGTCCCGCCGAGCGGGCCGTGCAGCAGCGCCAGCAGGGTGCGGTGCAGGCCGGCGGTTTCGTCGCGGAACCGGGGGATGTCCTGCTCTTCCTGTCCTGCCACAGCGTGACCGCGCGGACCTCGGCCGTTCGTGGTTCACGGTGCCCGGCGCGGTTCATCCGTTCGACAGCATGCTCAGCGAGTACATCGACCCGCAGCGCGCCCCCGAACTGCTGACGGTGCGGGAACGGATTCGGTCGTAGCGCTTCTACGACCACATGCGCGCCGACGCGGACGCGCCGGCCCGCCGGGCACAGATCGGTACGCGGACCCTAGTGCTCGGCCATGACGGCGCGGACCTCGCCGCCGCCCTGCAGACGATCCGGGAGATCGGTGACCATGCCGCGCTCGCGGCTGCCGTCGACGCGGCGTTCCCCGGCAGCGAGCTGGAGATCGGTGCCGAGGCGGGGCGCTTCGAGGTGCGGCTGCGACAGCCGGGCCTGCTACGGGCGCTGGGCACCGCCGAGCTGTCCGACGGCACCCTGCGGTACCTGCTGTGGGTCGCGGCGCTGCTCACCCCGCGGCCGCCCGCGCTGCTGGTGCTCAACGAGCCGGAGACGAGCCTGCACCCGGACCTGTTGAGGCCCCTCGCCGGGCTGATCCTCGCCGGTGCGACCCGCACGCAGGTCGTGGTGGTCAGCCACGCCCGTGGGCTGTTGTCCGCTTTGGAGCACGACGCGGAGGAGCTGACGAGGATTGAGCCGATAAAGGAGTTCGGCGAGACCCGGGTGGCCGGCCAGGCGCGCTTGGACCAGCCGGCCTGGCAGTGGCCCAAGCGCTAGCCATCCCCAAAGCAGCCTTCCTACTCGCAGACTCTGCCGTCGTCGTACCGACTCGGGTTCCTGGCCGCGCACATAGGGCCCGCGCCCTGTCCTCTTGCCGGCCGTGCACGTCGGGAATCGCAGGCCACGGCCGCCGGTGCCGGTGTCGCCTCCGACGGCGTCACCCTCGCCGCTGTCTCTGCTGACGCCGTCGGACCGGCTGCACGTTTAACTGATGGCCGATGTGATGGGACCGAGCTCCGCGCGGCGGACGGTGGCCCCCAGCCGCACAACCAGAAACGCCTGCTCAAGACTCCTCTACCGCTACGCGTCACCGCGGTGGCAGGTACAGCGCCAAACCGTGGCTCACCTCCTGCACCGGGACGCGTTGCCAGTTTCGGGCCCAACCGGGTGGGGCGCCGTTTCTGGTCAGGTAGGCGAAGGAAGTCGTGGCGGCGGTGTGCTGCAGCTCTTCGCTGGTGGCGTTGCGGTTGTTCCCCTGGTCCTCGACGGCCCTGCAGCCGGCGTAGTAGGCGACGGGGATGGCCTCGTGTCCCGAGACGACACAGGGTGGCCGCACTCCGTGGGAATGCAGCGTCCGGGCGATGCGGGCCCAGTCGCTGCGGCCGCGCTGCTGCTCGGACACCACGTGTCGAAGGATCACGACCTGGATGGCGACGTGGCCGGCGAGTGCCACCACCACGGCGGCGAAGACCAGCACGCGTCGGTGAGCCGGTGCGGCCCGGAGTAGCACGAGCAGCCCGTATGCGGCGGGCACGAGTGCGAGCGCGTAGCTGGGGAGCAGGAACCGGGGCGCCGAGTAGCCGATCAGGAACAGGTAAGGGAAGGCCATCGACGCGCTCACCGCCAACGCCAGCCACACCGCCGGTGCTGCACCCGTACGGCGCGCAGCCCGCAGGCCGATCACCACCAGCACGGCGACGGCCACCCACCACAGAGCCGCCGGCCACCGCAACGGGCTGTCGCAGGGCCGGCACAGGATGGGCCCGTCGAGCGTACTCATCACCTGCCAGAGGGCGAACCTGGGCGTGGTTCCGCCCTGTACTGCGCTGGCCTGCCGGAGGCGTTCGGCAATCCCTCCGAAACGCGATTCGGCCTCGACGATCCAGGGCACACCGCCGGCGGCGAGGCCCGCGACCGCCGCCGCGGCGAGCGGCCACCGCCGAAACCGCCGTACCGCGAGGCTGGCCGTGAGGAGCGGGAGCCCGAGCCAGAAGGCGTCCGCCGGACGCATCAGGGCGGCCACCGCGAGGGACACGGCCAGCGCGAGGTACACGCCGGGTCCGGCACGGTCGGAGGCAGCCATCAGGTACGACCCGACGGCCGCGACCGCCGCCATCGCCGTGTAGTGGTTGGGCATCGCCGCATTCGCGTAGAAGAGGGCGATCCACAGGCTCGCGTACAACGCTGCCGCCACCGAGGCAACGCCCGAGTGGGGCAGCAGACGGTTCCACACCCAGAACGCGAGACCGAGCGACGCCGCTGCCGTCGTCACGAGAAACAGCCGCAGTGCGACGATGGAATCCAGCCACGAGGCGACCGGCCACACCAGCACGGTCACGCCGTGCGCGCGAGGGGCGCTCATGAACGCGGCCGGGCCGTGTGGCTCGTGCTGGCTGACGTAGACCACCTCGTCCCAGCCGAGACCGAGGGTCACCGGCACCATCACCGCCGTAGCGCTGGCGAACAGGACGCACGAGGCAACCACGGGCAAGGTGCCGGCACGACTGCTCACCACTCCCCCTTCGTCCGCCCGTCATCACTGGCCTAGATCTGTCATCTTGGAGGAGGGCATCCCTGGCTGGACGCCGAATCGACGTCCATTTGTGGCCGGTATCAGGCACGCCGAAGAGGTCTTGGTGACGATGCCCGTCCGGGTCGGCGAAGGTGATGTTGGCCCGAGTACGGCCGGAAATCGGCAGCACCCGCAACCCGGCCCTGATCGCGAGAACATTTTCCCGCTGGGGCCACCTCATCCTGCCCATAGTCCTGGTCGGCTTCGGTCTGACGATCCTGGTCGAAGGCGGCGCGTTCGGACTCTGACCGCGGTAGGCGCCCAGCTAGGAGTCCGCCAGCCACGCCAGCAAGCGGCCCTTCGACCAGCAGCGGCCAATGGCCTCGGCGTGCAGAGCCGACCGATCGGACACCGCCAGGCCGATGATGCTGTGGCCAGAGGCGCGGCGATCACCAAATGTGGGTATCGTCGGCGCGACTCCGACCCCTTCCGCTGACACCCACGCCACCGCCCGTCCGACCGCCGCTTCCTCGAGGCGGTGCAGGAACCGCTGTCGGCTCTCGAGCGGGAAGCGCGACAGCGTCCACGTCGTGGTGACGACAGGTAGGGCGTCCGCGGGCACTCGGGCGAAGGCATCGGGCAGCACCTCGACGGCGTCACCTCGCAGCAGCAGCGGAGGGGCCGTCGCTGCCAACGCCATCTCCGCTTCGAGCCGCGCGAGTCGCTCCGGCTGATCCGGCCACAGGCAGGCGCGTAACCATCGGGCGTCATCCGCGTCGGTCACGTCGACCGGATCGAGGTCGACGCCGACCCGGGCGACGACCTCGGGAATCGCCCGCGCCGGGACGGGGCGGTCCCCCACGAGCGAACACGACAGCTGCACCGCAGATGACGGGTCGCCCAGTGATTGTCCGTCGCTGTACGTGATGCCAACGCGATTCACATTGAGATTGAGCCCGGCCGAACAACCCACGTCGATCAGCCCAACGGCATCCGCGCCCACCCGGCGTGCCGCCTCGGCAATGGCCGGATACAGCACGGCGTAGCGTCCGGTCTCGTCGGTCCGCGTCTTCCGGCGCACAGCGATGGCCACGACCTCGTCGCTCATTCGCAGCAGCGTGTCGATCGCCGCGCCGGCGGCAGCGTCGCCGTCCGCAGCGGCATAGGCCGCGGCAAGCGCCGGGGCGCGACCGGCGAGGGCGAGGTCGTGCAGCGCGGCGAGGATCACCGTGGGGTGCCGCCTGCGCGCCGGCGCCGCCTCGATGGCGCGCAGCGCCTCGTCGGACTCACTCAGGGCGACGGCGACGCGCTCATACAGCGGCGATGTTCCGGCGGCGTCGACCTCACCGAAGCGTCGGTACACCTGAGCGAGTGTGCGGGCCCTACCCCCGGGTACGGCGCTTCCTGCGGTCGGCCCTGGCATCCCGACGATTCTAGGAGGGGAGCAAACGGCCGCGCGACGAGCTGGCTCCACAGCTGGCCGCTGAAGGGGCCGGCCGGACGGCACGCATGCCTGAGCGGTGGGCTGAGGCGTGCGGCTGGGACTTGCTCAGGAAGCTGCGGCAGGCCGCATCCCCGCAACGCCCTGAGTCACGACCCAAGGCGGGCAGTGGGTCAGGAGGCTGTGGCGGGCTCTTTGGTGGCGTCGGCCGAGGTGGCGCCGTGGGTGGGGCGGCGGGTCAGGACCTGGGGGCCGGAAGCCGTGATGGCGACTGTGTGTTCGGAGTGGGCGGTGCGGGAGCCGTCGGCGGAGCGGATCGTCCAGCCGTCGTTGTCGAACTTGATTTTGTCGGTGGAGCGGCAGAACCAGGGCTCGATGGCGATGGTGAGGCCGGGTTCGAGTTTCAAGCCGCGGCGGGCGCGGCCGTTGTTGGCCACGTGCGGGGCCTCGTGCATCGTGCGGCCGATGCCGTGGCCGCCGAACTCGGCGTTGACGCGGTAGCCGTAGGAGTGGGCGACCTCGCCGATCGCGGCGGAGATGTCGCCGAGGCGGCCGCCGGGCTGGGCGGCGGTGATGGCGGCCTCCAGTGCGACCTCGGTGGCCTCGATCAGCTTCAGGTCGGCCGGGTCGGGGGTGCCGACGATGACGGAGAGCGCCGAGTCGGCGACCCAGCCGTCGATGCAGACTGCCATGTCGATGCTGAGCAGGTCGCCGTCGCGCAGAACATAGTCGTGCGGCAGACCGTGCAGCACCGCGTCGTTGACCGACAGGCACAGCACGTTGCGGAACGGGCCGCGGCCGAACGAAGGGGCGTAGTCCCAGTAGCAGGATTCGGCGCCGCGTTCGGTGATCCTGCGGCGGGCGTGGTGTTCGAGGTCCAGCAGGTTGACGCCGACCGCGGCGACACCGCTCAGCTCGGCGAGCAGCTCGCCGACGAACTGGCCGGTCACCGCCATCCGGCCGATCTCCTCGGCGGACTTGAGCTCGATCACGAGGCCTCCCTCTCCGGATGCGGTATTTTTATACCGGGTATTTTTATACCACGCCGGGTCGGGGAGGCTCCGGCGGGATATCCTGCACGCATGGTTCGCCAACCACTCACCGCCGAACAGATCGCAGCGGGCCAGCGCCTCGGAGCCGCCCTCCGGGCCGCGCGGGCCGGCCGCAGCCTCGTCGAGGTGGCCCTGGCAGCCGGCATCTCCCCCGAGACCCTGCGCAAGATCGAGGCGGGCCGCCTTCCTGCACCGGCGTTCGGCACCGTGGTCGGCCTCAGCCAGGCTCTCGACGTCCCCCTCAGCGACCTGGCCGACGTCTGGCTGGCCGACCTGCCCATCCGCCAGGCGTCCTAGAGACCAGCCGCCCAAGTACTGCAGTAGGCGGCGGCTTGATGCCTGCGTCGGAAGAGGGACCAGGCGATGGCGTCGGCGGCCCGGCGTGCCGGGTCGATGATCAGGCGTGGAAGAGCCACTCGACCGGCTCCGGATTCCCTTCGGAAAGCCGTTGACTCTGGTTGGGCACCACCGCCATCTCAACGAAAGCTCCTACCCAGCACAGCGTTGAGCTTCGCCCCAAACCCGCGCTTACGGCTGAAAGTACTCCGACATCAGGCGGCTGACCCATTCCGGCTGCTTGACGTTCACCGGGAGGAACTCCGCCATCGTCGGCTTCAGGTCGATGACGGGGGTGCCCGAGACCGCGTCGAGGCCCACCACCGTCAATTCGCGGCCGTGGACGGATTCGATGGCGCAGCACGTTACTCCGATGCGGTTTGGCCTGCGGGGGCCGCGGCCGGCGAATACGCCAACGGGCGGGAGGTCGGAGCGGCCGCGGTAGGGACGCGGTTCGCGGTAATCGCCGTGTTCCGGGAACTGATCGAAGATGAAGAGGACTTCCACGTGGGAGAAGCCGTCCAGGCCCTGGAGGCACGCCTCGCCGAAGCGCTCGTCGATGGTGATGGTGCTGCGGACGGCACCCCAGTTGTCGGTGTGCTGGACATCCGTCCTGTCATTCCGGACCGTACCTATCGGGGTGATCTCGAAGCTGCGCATGAGTAGAGGCTCCTTCCGGGGTGCAAACGGTTATGCGACGAGCAGGAGCACGCTGATCACCAGCATCACCACGGCGGTGGCCCCGTGGATGCCGTAAACGGCCACCTTGGGCCCGTTGCTACGCCACACGATCAGTGCGTCGCCGAAGGGGATGCCGGCGGCGGCCAGCATGAACCAGCCCAGCAGGTGGGGTGTCGCTCCAGCCAGCAGGATGAAGATGAAGATCCCCGAGGCTATGTCGCGCACGGCCTTGACGGACAGCCAGGCCTGGAAGTTGCAGTCCTCGGTCGGCGTGCCGGGGATGCCGAAGCCGGCGGCGCTCTGTGGCGCCCAGATCTCACGGGCGCCGACGAAGATGATGCCCGCGCCGATCAGTCCGGCGAGCACGTTGGCGACGTTGATGAGCACGGGTTGTCCCCCTTGATAACAGCGGCGCCCTTCTAGCGGCGCTAGGTTCGGTAGCGACGATAGTTTGCCCCCGACAGGATGTCTAGCATTGCTAGGATGCCGTCATGTCCGCCATCAGCGAACGCCGCGAACGTGAACGCGCCCACCGTCATCAGATGATCATCACGGCCGCGCGCGAACTCGCGGAGACCGAAGGCTGGGAGGCGGTGACGACACGACGGCTGGCTGAACGGGTCGAGTACAGCCAGCCGGTGCTGTACAGCCATTTCGACGGCAAGGACGCCATCGTCAGCGCCGTCGCCCTGGACGGATTCAGCGAACTCGCCGCCCACCTGCGCCGCGCACGGCAGGCCGCCGCCGAGCCCGGACAGGCCCTGCGCGCCGTCTGCCGCGCCTACCTGGAGTTCGCGACCGAGCGACCTGCCCTGTACCAGGCCATGTTCATCCTGCCCACCGACCTGAAGTTCGCGAGCGCCGAGACACCACCCCCGCTGCGGGCTTCTTTCGACGAGTTCGTCAGCTGCTTCCGCCCAGACAACAAGCGACGCGAACTATTCGCCGAAGTCCTCTGGAGCGCGTTGCACGGCATCGCCGTCCTGTCGGAAAGCGGCCGCATCCCCCCGGACGGACAGGAGGACCGACTCGACTTCCTTGTCACCCAGATCGCCGACGCCCCGATGAAGCCGATCACGCCATAAAAGCATCGGCTGCCCACGCTGGTCGTGTGGCTCTCAGGCCTGCGCAGTCCCGGACGTCGCCCCAAGGGCGGGGAGAGGCTCAAGAGGGGTTGCTCTGCTCGAAGTAGCGTTGCCCTCCCGGCTCGACGAACCAGGTGGATCGAGCATCGGGAGGACCTGTTGAGTGTCACGTCGGATCGCGTGGCGCGTCTGGCCACGGTAGCGGCCCAGGAAGGCGGACACCGCGGCGCGCAAAACGAGCTGGGCGGCAGGTACGACACCGGAAGCGGGAGCAGGAAAGACAGCCATACATCACCGTGCGTCCTTCAGCGGCGATCAACGCCAGCACGCCCCGAGCGGCAGAGGAGGATGCCGACCGCTCCAGCCGGGCGCTGATCTTGCAGACGACACCCCCCGCACGATGGCTCGGCGCATAAGGAAGACTGGCGGGCATGGCTGACTTGGGCGATGCGAAGGCTGCGCTGCACCACTACCTCCAGGCGACTCGCGAAGACCTGATCTGGAAGCTCGACGGGCTGAGCGAACGCGAAGCCAGACTCCCCCGCACCGCGACCGGCAACAATCTGCTGGGAGTCCTCAAGCATTGCCTCAATGTCGAAGCCGGCTACTTCGGGCCCACATTCGGGCGCGAATTCCCGACGCCTGAGGAACTGGTCCCCATGCAGGCGTTCGAGGAGGACCCGCAGGCAGACTGGTACGCGCGCGAGGACGAGACGAAGGATGGACTGATCGACCTGTATCGCCGTGTCGGGGTGTTCGCGGACCAGACGGTCGAACAGCTACCGCTCGACGCGCCGGGACAGGTGCCGTGGTGGCGGCCAGGTGGACAGGACGTGACCCTGCAAAGGATCATCGTCCACGTGACCTGCGACCTCGCCCGTCACGCCGGTCACGCCGACATCATGCGCGAGCAGCACGACACGGCTATCGGCCTGCGGCGGGACAGCACCAACATCCCCGACGACTACGACTGGCCGGCGTACGTCACCAAGCTGACGAAGCTGGCTGACCGCGTCGGATAGCCGCGCGGTCCCGTCGGTACAGTCGGTCGGTTCAGCATCCGCTCTTCCGCACGAGCGCGCACCTGATCAAGCGGTGTGACGACCAGAACGGCACCGCGCGGGCTTAGAGCCGAACCCACTCTCCGAGTCGTTCGGCTCGAGCACCATCGACGAAGGCGGCGATCGTCGCCGTTGCCATGGTCACGCTGGAGACGAAGTCACCCGAGAATGTGCATTCGTCGCCGAGCACCGGGACTTCGACGGTTTTCGTCGCGGGCAGCCCGCCATCCCCACGAAGAAGGCGGCAGTCGTCTGGGGACTCAAACAGGTGCATGACTGCGTAGTCCCCTCTGAACGAGAACGTTCAACAGGGGATGGTCCGCTTCGAGGCGGCATACCTCCGTGTATCCCTCCCCGGCGCTCAGCAGGTGCTGGAGCCGGGACATGAAGCCGTCGACGTCAGACCGGGTTTCCGTGGAGGCCCGGTCGCCACTTCCAGGATCGGCCGCGATCCATGCCATGTCCATGTGTGTCTCCAGCAGGCGAGTCAACGCGTCGCGCGCAGCATCGCACACGAGCGCACAGGGACGCCGTCTAGCATCGATAGCGGGGTCAGCTCGGCAGCGGCGCCCGGGCGCGCAGCAGCGCCGCGACCTGCTCGCACCACTCGCGGTTCTCCTGCTCGAACCGGCGGCCGCGCAGACATGTCAGGTACGGCCCGATGCGGTCGCCCTCGCGCAGGAACGTCTCCTCGTCCAGTTCGCCACGCAGCCGCTGTAGCATCCGATCGAAGATTTCCACCTTCGCTGCCGCCGTGACCGCACGCTCCTCGAGCTGAGCGATGACCGGGGCCGGGTCCAGCCGGTCGACGGCCTGGACCATGACGAGCAGATCCTCCCGGATGGACGACGGCTTCGACGGCGTCGCAGCGAACGCGGCCAGCTCCGCGAGGCCGGCGTCGGTGACCGTGAACAGTCGCTTGTTGGGCCGGTCCCGCTGGATGACCTGCCGGCCGGCGATCAGCCCCTCGCGCTCCAGCTTGGCCAGCTCGGCGTAGAGCTGCTGCGGCACCGCGTACCAGAAGTTCGACAGCGACACATCGAAGGCCTTGGCCAGCTGGTATCCGCTGTACTCGCCGTCGAGCAGTGCCGCCAGCACTGCGTGGCGCAACGCCATCGGGCCACACCTCCCACTTCCCTCGCTGCATAGTCAGTGATATGACTATTCCTATCGTTGACTATAGGGGAGGCCGCCGTGACGACCGTCGAGCGGTTCCGTGCCGCCGTCGAGGCCCGGGACCTGGACACGTTCGACGGGCTGTTCAGCCCGGACGTTCGCTTCTTCAGTCCGGTGAAGTTCACGCCGTTCGAGGGGGCGCAGGCCGTCCACGGGCTCCTCCGCGTGCTCCTCCGCACGTTCGAGGATTTCCGCTACGTCGGGCAGCTGGCCGGCGAGGCCGAGGTCGGCACGGCAGGCCGGCCGGTCGAGTCGCACATCCTCATCTTCCGCGCGACCGTACGCGGCAAGCAGATCCACGGCCTCGACCTGCTCCAGCTCGGCGACGACGGTCTGATCGAGGAGTTCACGGTCATGGTCCGCCCCCTGTCCGCCGTCAACACCTTGAGCGAGGCGGTAGTCACCGGTCTCGCCGCCGACGGCATCGCCCCGTGACACGGAAGGTCCCGCAATGAAACTCGGATACACCACCGGCTACTGGTCCTCCGGCCCGCCCACCGGCGTCACGGAGGCCATCGCGGAGGCCGACCGCCTCGGCTTCGACTCGGTCTGGGCCGCCGAGGCGTACGGGTCGGACTGCCTGACCCCGCTCGCCTGGTGGGGCGCCAGCACCTCCCGCGTGCGGCTGGGCACCAACATCATGCAGATCTCGGCCCGCACGCCGACCGCCGCCGCGATGGCGGCGCTCACCCTCGACCACCTGTCCGGCGGTCGGTTCATCCTCGGGCTCGGCGCCTCCGGCCCGCAGGTCGTGGAGGGATGGTACGGCCAGCCGTACCCCCGGCCGCTGGCCCGCACCCGGGAGTACATCGAAATCATCCGCGCCGTCCTCGCCCGCAGCGGCCCGGTCCAGTACGACGGCGAGTTCTACCAGCTGCCGCATCGCGGCGGCACCGGCCTGGGCAAGCCGCTGAAGTCCACCGTCCACCCGCTGCGCACCGACATCCCCATCTTCCTCGCCGCCGAAGGGCCGAAGAACGTGGCGCTGGCCGCCGAGATCGCCGACGGCTGGCTGCCGTTGTTCTTCTCCCCCAAGGCGGACGGCTTCTACCGCGCCGCGCTGGCCGAGGGCTTCGCCCGACCGGGCGCCCGCCGCGGCCCGGACGAGTTCGAGATCACCGCGACAGTGCCGATCGTCGTCGACGACGACGTGGAGCGGGCGGCCGACCGGATCCGGCCGTTCGTCGCGCTGTACGTCGGCGGCATGGGTGCCAAGTCGGCCAACTTCCACCGGGACGTCATCGCCCGCCTCGGATATGAGCGGGAGTGCGACCTCATCACCGAGGCGTACCTGGCGGGCAACAAGCAGGAGGCCATCGCCGCCGTGCCGACCGCACTGGTGGAGGACATCGCGCTGATCGGGCCAGCCGCAAAGATCAAGGACGAGCTGCAGCGGTGGCGTGAGAGCGTGATCACCACCCTGCTGGTTTCGGCCGGCCCACGGCAGCTGCGTCAGATCGCCGAGCTGGTCGACTGACGACACGCGTCGACCTTGGAAGGCACCTCCCCTACGCGGGACCTCCCTTGCCGGGAACCAATCTTCCGAGGTCATCTTCTCTCTCCATCGCCGGGGCCCGCGCCGACTATGGTGTGATCATGGCTGGCGACCAGGTTGACGACACCGCCTCGGAAGCACTCCGCGCGACGCTGCCGAGCCAGCGCACCGGTGAGGAGCCGTTCTTCAACCCCGGTCCGGGCTGTGGACGGCTCTCCCGCGGCCGCCCGTACGGGGAGGTCGACCGGGTGTGAGGAGATCAGCACGGGACCTGATCGAACTGGTCATCGACCCTGGAAGTTGGGTGTCGTGGGACGAGCCGGTCGCAGATCCGGCCCCGCTCGACGCCGACTATGCGGCCGCCCTGGCCGCCGCGCGCCGAACTACCGGCCTCGACGAGGCGGTCATCACCGGCGCGGGCCGGCTCGGCGGCCGGCCGGTCGCCGTCATCGCCGGCGAGTTCGCCTTTCTCGGCGGCTCGATTGGCGTCGCGGCGGCCGAGCGGCTCACCCGGGCCGTCGAGCGGGCGACCGCCGAGCGGATTCCGTTGCTTGCCGCGCCCGCGAGTGGCGGCACCCGGATGCAGGAAGGCTCGATCGCGTTCCTGCAGATGGTGAAGATCAGCCAGGCGATCACCGCGCACAAGGCCGCGGGACTGCCATACCTGGTATATCTGCGGCACCCGACAACCGGCGGCGTGTACGCGTCGTGGGGGTCCCTCGGGCACCTGACCGTCGCCGAGCCGGGCGCGCTGATCGGCTTCCTCGGGCCGAAGGTGCACGAGGCGCTGACCGGCTCGCCGTTCCCGGCCGGCGTGCAGGTCGCCGAGAACCTCCACGAACACGGTCTGATCGACGCGGTCGTTGCGCCGGAGCAGGTGGCGCCGCTGGCCGAGCGAGCGCTGTCCACTCTCAGCGCGCCGCGCCGTATCCCCCGTACGCCGATCCCGGTGGAAGACCCGCCCGGCGAACGCACCGCCTGGGACGCCGTCCGGCGATCCCGCCGGGCGGACCGTCCCGGAATCCGCCGGCTGCTCAGACACGCCGGCCGCGACGTCGTGCCGTTGCACGGCACACAGAGCGGTGAAACCGGCGCCGGCGTGATCGTGGCGCTGGCCCGCTTCGGGCAAGCCCCCGCCGTGGTCGTCGGACACGACCGGCGCGACGCCCCGCCCGACCCAGCCGGCCTGCGGGCCGTCCGGCGGGGGTTCAAGCTCGCCGCCGAGTTGGGCCTGCCCGTCGTCACCGTTGTCGACACGCCGGGCGCCGCGCTCTCGCCACAGGCCGAGGAGGGTGGCCTGGCCGGGGAGATCGCCCACTGCCTTGCCGATCTCGTCACCCTGCCAGTGCCGACCCTGTGCGTGTTGTTGGGTCAGGGCAGCGGCGGCGCCGCCTTGGCCCTGCTGCCGGCCGACCGCGTCATCGCCGCAGCGCACGGCTGGCTCTCGCCGCTGCCCCCGGAGGGCGCGTCGGCGATCCTCCATCGCACCGTCGAGCGCGCGCCGCAGGTCGCCGCCGCGCAGGGCATCCGCGCGCAGGACCTGCGGGCGAGGGGAATCGTGGACCGGATCGTGGCCGAGCAACCCGACGCCGCCGACGAGCCCGCGGCGTTCCTCGACCGGCTGGGGGCGGTGCTGGAGCACGAACTGGCCACTCTGCTCGACGCCGACCCGGCGGACCGCCTCCAGACCCGCCGGGTCCGCTACCGTCGACTCTGACCGCAAACTCTTGCCGACTGGAGCCCCTGCCGCAGCCTCGGGATCGCCAGTTCGATGGTCCCGGCCCGGGTGTCCCACTCCCGAGCCCGGTAGCCGTTACGGAAGTTCATCCGCTCGTCGCTGCGCTGTCCGTAGCCGGCGCCGCAGTGGAGAAGAACACCGCCCATCCCACAAGCTGGCGGGAACCGACGCGCAGGTGCGCAACGAGCGCGCCGAGGAAGTACAGCACGAGGCCGGCGGCGGCGAGGGTGCCCAGCAGTGGCACGGCGAACCCGGCCAGCAGCCCCAAGGAGCCCGCCGCCAGCAACATGCCCAACACCGGCACCCACGACCGTGGCACGCGCTTCATGTCCGCCTGGGCCTTTGGATAGTCGTGGCCGATCAGGTAGGTGACAGCGGCGATGCCGGTGAAGACCGACGCGAGGATGGTGACCGTGACGTAAGCGGCGAACATCAGCTCTCCTTCGTGGTTGCTGCAAGGACGAGCTGGCGCTGTGCGGTGTGACTGCTGCTGGATGGTGACTCCACACGAGCTCGCGATGACGCTGGACGTCTACGCGGACCTGATCGAGGACGACCTGGACCAGGTGGCGGACCGGCTGGACCGGGCGGCGGGTCGTGCTACTACGGACTCAGTGCGAACTGACGGCGTTGACCCGAACCCGACCGGCCGTCGACGGCATGTCTGACCAGGGGATTTGCGTGGTGGGGCGGGCGGGACCCGCGACCGAGGGATTATGAGATCAAGATGCTGGCTCAGACGACCTGGGCACATGTGGGTCTAGCAGCGGAAACACTTCTCGGCATCTCACACCACTCCCCCGCCACCCGCCGACCTCTTGTGGACTGGATGCGGACTGCCACGACCAGGCGGCGGCGTTGGGACTAGGAGAAGATCTTAGGTGCCTGGTCGGGGTAGGCTGTCGCTGCCTGGACCGTCCATCACTGTCGGGCCTTGTCTGCTTTGGGCTGGCGATCTTGGCTGTACGAATGGCTGTACGGATTCCGGAGCGTTAGGAGTTGATCTCACACGTGGGGGATTCTCCATGAGCGGCTCGTGCCCGTGATCCGACCGCGTTGGGGCCTGCTCATCCTCGGTGTCTTCGTCCTCTGCGTCGCCGGAGCCACCTACGTCATCGGTGAGAACGCGGCCGGCCGCACCTGTACCGAGCGTGGCGTCGAGCTGCTCGTGCCTGAGCAGAAGGTTGCTGAGACACCCGAGGGCTACAACGTCGGGATCCCTCGCGAGGGCGTCTGCCGCGTCGACTACCAGGGTGGGCTCTACACCGAGGTGTCCCTGAACCGGTGGGACTGGGCCGAAGGGGCTCTGGTCCTGGCAGGCATCGGCGGACTCATCGTGCTCGTGTCGATAGCACTGTCGCGGCGAAGGCCAAGCAGGAAGACCAAGTAGGTCTCTGAGCGACGAACGTAGGTGGGGCAGGTAGCCGGACCCCTCTGCCGCGATCCCCGGACTGGTGCCGGCGCCCGTCCGGGGTCAAGGGTGGCCCGAGGCCCCCGACGGCATGCCTGACCACGGGATTTGCGTGATGGGGCGGGCAGGACTCGAACCCGCGACCGAGGGATTATGAGATCAAATTGCCCGTCCCGCCGACCTGGGCGCATGGTGGTCTAGCAGCGGAACACCTCTCGACACCTCTCATCACTCCCCCACCGTCCACCGGCCTCTTGCGGACCAGATGCGGACTGCGGGTCCCTGAGCGGTCGTGGTCGAATACGCGGCTATGGGGTCGGATGAGTGCCTGACGGAACTGCTGGTCCAGCTCGGGGATCACGGCCTGGTCGCCATCGTCAAGATGGACGGCGAACGCGAACGGGGCCGGTGGACGGTGCTGGTGTCGGGCAAGCCCCTGGGCGGGGAACTCGTGCGGTGGGACGGCGACGACTTGGACGCCGGGCTATCCCGGGTGATGGCCAAGCTCCAGGAGCGGGTTCCAGGACTGCTCGACTGAGCTACGGCCTGGGGGTTAGAAGAAGACGGCGGTGGCCTGCTGGGAGGCCGTACCCCTGCTCAGAGTGTCTGCCGGCGTCTGGGGATACCGGCCCGGATCGGGTGGCTTGGCTGTACCGCTGGCTGTATAGCCATCGGCGTCCGCAGCGTGCGCTTCGGCGCTGGCCGCAGCACCTCAGCGGTACAGCTCGCCGGGGTACGAGTCCAGCTGGCCGTTGTTCCGCTTCACCATGAGGTGATATTGCCGCCTGCGGTGCTCAGCTGGTCGGTGGTCCTCGATCCAGATCGTCTCTCCGGCTTGGAGCAGGACAGGGCGCTCGGGCACGAAGTTGTGCCATTCGGTAATCAGCGTCAAGCGGTCGGCCTGCTCAGGCGCTCCCCTATACGGCCTGCGAACGCTGGGACCGATGTATCGGTTCTTCTTGCTCATGTGTCCCCGTTCGGTCGCCCATCCGTCAGGGTGCCACACGGCTTAGTGGTCGGCTCCGGAAGTCCTTCGGGGGTTGATCATGCTGCCAGTGCGACGGAGGATTCTTCTAAATGATCGGCGGTGTGCCGGTCGAGCCTGGCCAGCAGATCGTCCAGGTCGGAGGTGGTGAACTTCCACTGGAACGGCTGTGCTGTGGCGTTGTAGCGGCCTTCGAAAGCTCGGAGCCGGTCCCCGACCTGGGCAAGGTCGGTGAAGTCGTTGGGTGACACGACCTTGCGCTGGACGACGGAGAAGTAGATCTCCACCTGGTTGAGCCAGGAGGCGTGGACGGGGGTGTGAACCATCACCGCGTTTGGGAAAGCGCTGGTCAGCCGGTCGGCGGCCTTCTGCCCGCGGTGGGAGGAGCCGTTGTCCACGATCCAGAACACGCGCTCGGCGCTGGCGTACGGCTCTTGGCTCATGACCTGGGCGACCAGGTTCATGAACGGGTCGATGCCGGTGCGCGGCTCCGTGCGGCCGAAGACCCGGGCTTGGTGAACGTCGTAGGCAGCGAGGTAGGCCAGGGCGCCGCCGCGGCCGTAGGTGTGGTTGATTCGCATCGCCCGGGCCTGTCCGGGGGCCAGGGTGGGGTGGCAGCGGCAGCGGGCCTGGATGGAGGTCTTCTCATCGGCGCTGATGACGTACTCGTCCGGCCCGAGCGGATTGCCTTGCCAGGTACGGGCGTACAGGTCCAGCACACAGGCCGCTTTGGGGCTGAAATCGGGGTCGGTGATAAAGATCCAGGAGTGGTGCTGCCAGGGTTTGAGCGCGTCCTGGTCGAGCCAGCGGCGTACGGTGGACGCCGAAAGGAAGGGCGCGATGCCGCGCTCGACGGCCTCGCGGGCCAGTTCCGGGCACGACCAGCGCGACAGCGGCGCGCCGGCCTCGGAGGGAAGCTGGCAGGCCAGCGCCCTGACCTGCGCGGCTTGCAACGCGGTGAAGCCGGCGGGCCGCCCAGGGCGCTTGCGGTCGGCCAGGCCAGGCAGGCCCAGGTCGGCGAACCGGCCCCGCCACGTACGCACGGTGTCCACGTGCACTCCCACTTCAACGGCGATACGCGCGTTGGACCTGCCCCGAGCCGCGTGGAGCACGATCTGCGCCCGCACCCTGGCCCGATGCTCGGTCTTGTGGCCCCAGGCCGCCTTCTTCAACCGGTACCGCTCGGCGGCGGTCAGGACTATCGGGCGCGCGGCGGCAACAGGCAAGGCAGGAAAGCCGATCAGCAGAAGTGGATCACGACGGCCACAGCCTGCCGCATCTGCTTCCACCTGGGCCCGAGCCGTGCTGGGGCAGCGGAACCGGGCGCTCACGGGGATTCTGGAGGGCGTCGACAACGATCGGGCAGCTCACGAGAGTTCGTGCCGAGTTCCGTCGGCGACGGCGTGGAGCTTGTCGGGGTTGGCCACGTTGTGGATGGTCGAGATGCGGCCCTCCGGGTCGAAGTCGAAGGTCAGCGTAGCGACCACGCGGTCCGGGCCGCGAAAGACCACGCCCGGGCCGCCGTTGATCCAGGTGAGCTCTGCCCGCATCTGCCCGGGCTCGATGCCCTGGTAGGTCACGGTGCCGAGCGCGGCGAACCAACGGGCCACGGTCTCCAGGCCGACCACCGGCTTGAGGGCCTGGCGGACCTTGCCGCCGCCATCGGTCCACAGCGTCACGTCCGGGGAAAGCAACTCCATGAAGGTGTTGATGTCGCCGCCCGTCGTCGCCGCGAGGAAGCGTTCGGTGACGTCGCGTTGGCGGGCGCGGTCGGCGGTGAAACGGGGCCGGCGGGCCTGGACGTGCTCGCGGGCGCGGTGCGCGGCCTGCCGAACCGCCGTCTCCGAGCGTTCCACCGCCTCCGCGATCTCCGCGTAGCTGAAGGCGAAGACCTCCTTCAGCACGAAGACCGCGCGCTCCAGGGGGCTCAGCGTCTCCAGGACCACCAGCAGGGCCATGGAGACCGAGTCCGCCGTGGCGACGCCGTCGGCGGTGTCCGGGCCGGTGAGGATCGGCTCGGGGAGCCATGGCCCGACGTAGGTCTCGCGCTGGTGGCGGGTCGAACGAAGCCGCTCCATCGCCAGGTTGGAGACGATCCGGGTCAGATAGGCCTTGGGGTCGGCGACCTGGGAACGGTCGGCCGCCGACCACTTGAGCCAGGCGTCCTGGACCAGGTCCTCGGCGTCGGCGGCGGTGCCGAGGATGCGGTAGGCGACGGAGAAGAGCAGGGTGCGGTACTGCTGGAAGGCGAGCTGGTCGGGGCCGGCCTGCTGCGGCTGGGTCACTTGGCGCTCCGGATCCGGGTGTAGCGGCCGCCGTGCGGCCAGAACGCGCCCGAGGCGGGCATCTTCTTCATGCGGGCGAAGGTCGGCCACGGCGCGGCAGTGACCATCTCCTTGTACTTCGCGGCCCGCTTGCCGGTCAGCACGATCCGGCGCGGGCTGTCGTCGGGGTGGGTGAACTGCACGACGGCGTCGTTCCGGCCCAGGCTGACGGGTGTGTGGTAGTAGCCGAAGCGGAAGGGCTTGGGCTCCTTGCCGGCCAGCACCCGCAGGATCGAGAGGGCCGCGTGCACGCCGGTGGGCATGCCGCCCTGGCAGGTCCCGTGCATCACGCCGTAGCCCTGACGGATCGCCGCCGCGTCGCCCACGGCGTAGACGTCCGGGTGGGAGACCGAGCGCAGCGCGCTGTCGGTGACCACGCGGCCGCGCTCGTCGACGGTCAGGCCCGCGGCGGCAGCCAGCGGCGAGACGCGGGTGCCGCTGGTCCACAGCACCGCGGCCGCCGGGATGCTGGAGCCGTCCACGAGCTCGACGCTGTCCGGCAGCACCTTGGCCACCTCGACGCCGCTGCGCACCCGCACGCCGAACCGGGCGAGCGCCGCGTCCAGGTAGGCCTTGGCCTTCGGGTGCATGCTCGCGCCCGGCTCCTGCCGGCCCAGCAGCACCACCTGGAGCTCCGGGTGCCGCTCGGCGATCTCCGCGGCGGCCTCGACGCCGGTGAGGCCGCTGCCGGCGACCACGACGGTCCCGCCGTCGAGCCGGGTCAGCCGGTCGGCGAGGAGGGCGGCGTCCTCCGGGCTGTTGAGGGTGTAGGCGTGGTCGTCCACGCCGGGGACGGCGACGGTGTCCGCGATGCTGCCCAGGCCGTAGACCAGGGTGTCGTAGCGCAGGACCCGGTCGTCGTCGATCCGGACGGTCTTCGCCTCGGCGTCCACGGCGGTGACCCAGCCGCGGACGAAGCCGGCGCCGGTGCCGTCCAGCAGCTCCGGGATGTTCATCTCGGCCGTCTCCTGGCCGGTGGCAGTCATGTGCAGTCGGAGCCGCTCGGTGAAGGTGTCGTAGGGGTTGACCAGCGTCACTCGCAGGTTCCCACGCTTCCTGGTGCGGGCCGCGAGCTGGATCGCGGCGGAGAGCCCGGCGTAGCCGGCGCCCAGGACCAGGACCTCGTGCTGCTGCGCTGTTGTCGCGTTCATCGCTCTGCTGTCTCTTTCGTGTCGGTCGTTCCCGCTGTGCGGACGACCACCAGACGCAAGCTGCCCTTCCGTTCGTGACATGGGGCTGATATGACCCGCGTCACTTGCGAAGAGAGAGCGGGCGCGCGCGGCATCAGCACCCCGAGCACCGCGACGCGCAGCATTCAATCATGATCGACTGGCTTCGCGCGGGAACTGACGTAACAACAGGAGTCGCAGGTCAGCGGCAGGGCCTGGTGCTTCCACGCCGCCCGCGAGCACGACCGCCCCTACACCACCACCACCGACCGGCGGAACTACGCCCTCACCACTTGATCGCGAGCTTCACTCGAAACGAACCGCACCCAAATCACCGATCCTCATCACTGCGACACTGAGCGGCGCGCCCACGACCGGCTCCGGAGTCAACCCCCCGACGGACTTCCGCAGCCGACCACTTAGGCAGTGTGGACACGGCGGAGAGTCGCCCGGCAGTGACCTCGCTTGACCTGCATCGTCATGCCGGCAGCCACGTCCAGGAGCTGACCGCCGTTGACCCTCGGCTCCCGTGCCAACGGGCACGCAACGGGCACGGCGGGATCCGGCCCGCCTACAGTGCAGGACCGTGGATCTCGCTGACTGCTTGGAGCGGGTGCTCGAACTGAGGAACGCACCGTTACCGCGCGCCGACGCCACTTTGTCGAAGGACGGAGGACCTGGTTACCTGGTCCTGTACCTCCGCACCAGCGGGACATTCTGTGAGGACCGATCGCAGGCCAACGAGGTGTGGGACCGGTTCTCACAAGACTGTCTGGGGCTCACGGAGGCACTTGGCGGAGTGTGGGGGCCGGCGGGAAGCGTTGATCTGAGTCCGGTCCTTGATCGCGCGATGCGCGGGGAGACGGTTTCGGCCCTTGCCGACGTTCTCTCGAACTTCGTGCCGTCCGTGTCTGCCTGGCGCTTTGAAGACCGCACCGTCTGTGTCGCCGTCGGTCAGTGGGATGCGGAACTGCCAGTCGTGCTGGTGGCCGCAGCAGGTGAGCTGTAGTCAGCGTGCCTGTTAGTGGGGATCTCCTCGTCGGGCAGTCGCCAGACCGTCCAGCCTCCCTGGACGGGGACAAGGTGGAGCGCCTCACAGCCGAACGACCTTGCCCCCGTCCGGGGAGGCTGGTAGCCCTTGTGGTGCGCTGACGAACACGGCAGCCTCGTCGGCGCGGCTGTACACCGAGAGTTACGCCGACGACTTCGTCACGATCAAGCTGGACGTGCCGGTCGGCATGAGCGTGTTCCCGCAGGAGATCTACCGGGCGCCGCGGGTGTGTGCCGAGCGCACCTACAGCAACCTCGTGTACTGGAACGACGAGATCGGGTGACTCGGGCCGGCCGGTGGTCGTAGAGAGCGGGGCACCGGGCCATGGTCAGGTACGACAGGTGGGCCGCCTGCGGCTGGCCGAACACCTCCAGCGCGGCCAGCCGGTCGGCGGGCAGCCGCTGTCGGGGAACCCGGTCGGCCTCGGCGGGGATCGGCAGGTCCAGCGGCACCGTCCACGGCTCCCCGGCTCGGGTGCGCCGGTGACCCGGCCGATCCACACCCCGGACGGCAGCCGGCTGCGGCTGTCGCTTGGCCCAGAACACCACCGGCTACCCGGCGCGCATCAGCCGGGCGGACGTCAACGTGGGACGCCGACCCCGCCAAGGTATACCGAGAAACTCGGCCTCCGGCTCAGCTACCAGCCGGAAACGCGAACGGTGCGCGCTGATGTGGATTCCAGCGCACACCGTCAGACATTCCTTGGTGTCCGAGGGGCGACACGAACGATTTCCCCACCGCTGGCCCTGACCGGGATCCTGCGGCTCCGACAGTTGGCCGATCCGGCCTGGACATGAGCCGCCGCAGGGGTCAACGGTCACCGAGCACGACGGTGAGCAGCAGCGGCAGGAGCAGGGCGGCCACCAGCAGGAACACTCTCAGCCGGAAGGCGCGCAGTGCGACGCCCCGCTTCACCCACACGCCGAGCCGGGCGGGCGCGGAGCTCCCTGCGAGGATCGTGGAGGGTTCGGTCGTAACGACGGGGCCGGCAGCCATGGTGTTCCTCCCTGGATCATTGAGCGCCTGACCCCTGTCTGGGTGTCGCCGGAGGGTGGCCGGTCAGCCGAGCCGGGTCCTGAGTCGGGTCAGGGACTGCTTCAGCAGCCTGGAGACATGCATCTGCGACAGTCCGACCTCGTTGGCGATTCGCTTCTGGGTCAGGTGGTCGTGGAACCGCATTGTGAGGATCCGACGCTCACGCAGGGGAAGGGCAGCGAGGAGTGGCCGAAGCGCGAGGCGCTCGTCCACCTGGGCGAAACCGGGATCGACGGCCCCGATGAGCGCGAGGGTCTCGAAGTCGTCGGTGCGGTGGTGTGGCGCGTCGAGGGACACCAGCCGGTAGGCCTGCCCTGCGAGGACGGCGGCCAGAATCTCGTCGACGCCCACCTCGAGCTGGTCGGCGAGTTCGGCGGCACTAGGGTGGTGGCCCTGCCGCTGCGTCAATTCCCCCGTGACGGCGCGCATCCTGCTGTTCAGTTCCTGCACCTGGCGGGGTACCCGCATGTCCCATGTCGTATCACGAAAGTGGCGGCGGAGGGCGCCGAGGATGGTCGGGACCGCGTAGCCGGCGAAGGGCAGACCTCGCTTCACGTCGAATCCGTCGACGGCCTTGACCAGGGCCAGCGCGGCGACCTGCGCCAGGTCGTCGTACGGCTCCCCGCGTCCGACGTATCGGCGGGCCAGTCGGCCGGCCATCGGCAGGTCGTTCTCGATGATCTGGGCCCGGAGCCTCGCGCGAGCGGGATCGTCGCGGTTCAGGGCCGCGAGTCGACGCAACAACTGTTCGCGGGTTCCCGGTGCCTGAAGCAGCCGAGTACGGGAAACGGCCGGAAGGGGGATGACCATTGTTGAAGCCCCTTATGGGCTGGTGGCGGCGAGATCGGCGGCCACCGGGGACCCGGGCGACAACCTCACTGTACGCCCAATCGTCCGGGCGGGCACCGCGGAATCCGTACGGTGGGACCGGACCACCGCACGGCGCCCGACCGGCGATGTGCTGAGCCGGCACTCAGCCAGGTCGCCCGGCTGGCGGTTGGGGCGGGAGCGGCTCGGACCCGTCGACGATTGCCTGGGCCAGATCGGACAGTCGCCGGTTGTGGCTGCGGGCGCCGCTGCGCAGCAGCGCGAAGGCCTCCCCCACGTCCACCTGGAGGCGCTCGGCGAGGACACCCTTGGCCTGCTCGATCAGGACACGGCTGTTGAGCGCGGTCTGCAGCTGTTCGGTGAGGATGTCGCGGCGGTGGATGGCGCGTTGCTGGAGCAGGCCGATGGTGGCCACATCGGCCAGTGCTTGACCGATGTAGAGCCTGCCTTCGTCGAGTGCGCCCGGCTGGCTGTCGAAGAGGTTCAGCGCGCCGATCACCTCGGAGCGCAGGCGCATGGGCAGGGCGTGTACCGCTGCGAACCCGACCTCGGCTGCGGCGGCGGTGAACCGGGGCCACCGACCGGTGGCGGACAGGTCGACCACCGACACGGGTCGGCCGGTGCGGAAGCAGTCCACGCAGGGTCCCTGGTCGGTCTGCAGCTGAAACAGCTCCAGCAGCCTCGTGCGTTCCGAGGACGCGGCCACCACCTGCAGGGTGCCCTGCTGGTCGGTGAGCAGCAGCCCGGCCGCCGAGACACCGAGCAGCTGGACACATCTTTCGGTCAGCACGTGCAGGAACTCAAGCACGTCGAAATCGTCGACGAGTGTGTCGGCCATTTCCACGAACACGTCGGACAACTGGATCTCAGCCATGTCACTCACCCTCGTCCTACGATGGTCCCGTCGGCGCCTTGACGGCCCCGGGTCGTGGTCCCTGCCCCGCCTCGCGACGGCAGCAGTGCGGGCTTCAGCCCGCCCCGCCAACCTGTGTGTCGTCCGTGGGGTCGAAACGCAGCCGGCGGGCGACCACGTCGCCTGCCACATCCCGGAGGCGTCGGTCGTGGGAGTAGGCGAAGGCACGTAACCGGATGAGGGCCACCGCCGCGGTCACCCCCAACTGGACCGTGACCATACCGGTGGCCTGGTGTACCTCGGGATGCTGCAAGCCGACCTGCTCCGGCCGACCCTCGTCCGGGGCCGACCGGTCGCGCTCCCCGCCGTCCAGCAGCACCGCGCAGGCCGTGTCCGCCAACGCCAGCGCGTCGGCCAACTGTTCGCCGTCGAGGCCGCCGGAGCGCGCGCGGTAGAGGTCGAGCACGCCGAGGCGGATCCCGCCGACCTGCAGCGGCAGGGCGAACACCGCATGGACCCCGGCGAGCACCGCCGCCGGGGCGAACGCCGGCCAGCGGGCCCGACATTGGGGGGCTGCCAGATCGGCGACCAGACCCGGGCCGCCGGTGATCGCGTCCACGCACGGTCCCTCACCGAGGGTCAGGGTCAGCTCCTCCAGGTCCGAGGCGGTGCGGTCGCTGGCGTACAGCACCTCGCGTGGGGTGGCGCGCAGCGTCACGGCAACGGCGGCGGCGTCCACGCCGGTGGCCGACACCGACACAGCGCAGACATGGTCAACCCCGACCGTGCCGCCCTGGGCGACGTTGGCGACCAGTGCCCACAGCCGGACCCTACGTTCGGAGTTCATCGGCCGACCCTGACGGGGACGGCCACGCCCCGGCGACGCCAGCCGGGCGGGCGCCCCGCGTCCACCGGGACGCCGCTCGGAAACGGCGAGGCGTATGGCTCGTCAGATCGTCCACAATTGGCTCCGACCCGTCGTCCTGCGCGGACATTCGTCCTGTGGCCAACCGGCAACCCGGGCGACCGCTAACACGCTACTCCTGGATTGCGCCCACTGCGCGACGTGGCACCCGCCGGCGCCGAGCCCCGACGGCGGCTGCCGGCACGGTCGCCGGTGGGCGTCCGGCAGCGTACGATGACAGGTGTCGCTCGGGACCCCGGTGGCTGACAGTTCGGCGCTGACGGACGCACCCCACTGATCGAGGTCCCCGTGCTGGCCGCCCGACGCACCAGACCACCTGGTCGCCTCGTGCGCCCCGACGGTCGCCGGTCCCGTCGCACCGACGCCTCCGGACGCCGCGTCACCCACCCGCCAGCGCCCATGCCTGCGCTGGCTCCCACCGCATTCAGGCATATCAGCTGCTCCTCGGAAGGCGGCGGTTCGTGATGACCGCACCACAGCACCATCCTCAACCGCCTCCCCCGCCGCCCACCCAACCTCGACTGTCCCTCGCTCCCGTCAAAGGCCGGACGGTCGTGGACGGTGCGTGGTGGCCGCGCTCCTGGAACCCGGCGGCGGAACTCCCCGGTCTCGTCCTCGCCCTGTCTGAACGGTATGGCCGGATCCGGCACATCATGCTCAACATCCACACCTGGGACAGCCGGTTCCGTCGACTGACCGTCGGGTCGGACGTGGTCCGAATCGGCTGGTTCGACACCCTGGATCCCGCCCTGCTGGTAGCCACCACCGGCCGCGACGACCAACTCGACCTGCTCGTCGTCCCACCCGACACGGCGCCTGCGACAGCCGAGCGGGCCATGGCCGCCGCCGCCGACCCGGCCAACCTCAGGCGCGCACCCGACATCCTCACCGCCGAACCGACCCCGCGGGGCGCGACCACGACGACCGGCTCCGACGTGTACGCGGTGTGGGACAACGAGGGCGGCAGCCCCGCGTCGGGCGGAACCCACCTGGGCCACACCCCGTCTCCCACCGGAGTGCCCGCACGAACGCTCTACAGACAGCCATGGTGATCGCGATCCTGGCGATCGGCATCATCGGCCTCATCACCGTCGCCCGCGCGGTGCGCGTCGTGCAGCAGTACGAACGCGGGGTGGTCTTCCGCTTCGGCCGGGTGCAGGAGGGCAGCCGCACCCCGGGCCTGACCCTCATCGTTCCCGGCGTCGACCGGCTGGTGAAGGTCAACCTGCAGATCACCACCCTCAGCGTTCCCGCCCAGGACGGCATCACCCGTGACAACGTCTCCGTTCGCGTCGACACGGTCGTCTACTGCCGCGTCGTAGACCCCGTCAACGCCCTGGTGAACGTGCAGAACTATCTCTACGCCGTCTCCCGGGTCGCCCAGACCTCGCTGCGCGCGGTGATCGGCCGCGCCGACCTCGACGAACTGCTCTCGGACCGGGACAAGCTCAACTCCGAACTCACCAACATCATCGACACACCGGCCGAAGGGCCGTGGGGTGTAGAAGGTCGAACGGGTCGAGGTCAAGGACGTCGCCCTGCCCGAATCCATGAAACGGTCCATGTCCTGCCAGGCAGAGGCCGAACGCGAACGCCGCGCCGAGCGCGCCGGCACCGGCCGTCGCCGACCGCACCCGGGTCTCGGAGACCGCGCCGATGCCGGACGTTCGGCGCGTGACCAGCGAGCCCGAACCCGGGGCCGCGCCGATGCCGGTGAGCTGACCGCGGATGACGCCGGCCCGCGGACCCGCTGGTCATCCGGCCGGCCGCTCCGATTTCAGCATCACCGCGAGTTCGCGGCCCAGGAGATCGTCATAGCCGGTCGGGATGCAGGACGCCGGACCATTGATCTCGCGGAGCCGGTCCGCCGCGCGGCGGGCGGCGATCGCGGTCACCCAGGCGATGCCGTCGAGTCGGCGGGAGTCGGGCCTGGGCGCGAGCCGCCACACCTCGACGAACACCGCCCGGGTCACCGCCACGGCGAGCGCCGGGCTGCCGAGGCTCTCACAGGCCTGTGCGAAGACGGCACGGACGAGAAGACGGTAGAAGCGGCGGAAGGCGGCCTGGTCCCGGTCGGCGATCCGTTGGACGAGATCGTTGACGGACTCCGGGCCCGGTACGACGTAGCTGGGCGGGACAGGCATCCGACGCTCCTGGTGGTGTGCCTGCGATCAGGGCACCACCAGGGACCAGGGCGGCTACTGCGCTTCTCACCCTACGCCACCGGACACGTCACCGGGCGTGTCGCGCGTCCACTGTTCATCATCGGCATCCCGGCGGGCGAGCGGAGGTCGTCCTCTCCCGGAAATGTCGATCTCGCTCTGCTCGCTGGACTGGCATGCGAGTACGACTGCGCCTTCACCGTCGTCCCCGCACCGGTGACTTCGTCGTCGCGGGAGCACCCCTGGTGCGCGTACACCAGATCGCCGGCAGCACGGCTCGCACGGTCCCTGCCGAACGAGTCAATCAGGGCGTGATCATCGGCGTGGAGCGCGCCCCGGGGCAGGACCTTGGTTTCGGCTTTCGCCAGCTGGCCGACATCGCCGAACGCGCCCTGTCCCCGGCGGTCAACGACGTCACCACCGCCGTACGGGCCGTGCAGGAGGCGCACACGACCTTCTCCGCCGACTCGCCACCCGCGCCGACCCGGTCCACGTCGTCCGCGACGACGAGGACCGGGTCCGCATCCGGGTCAGCGGAGTCCCGTACGAGGTTCTCTTGGCCATGATCGTCGACGACATCCGACTCGTCTCCGGTCAGCAGCCGCGCGTGGCACGACTGTTGGACGCCGTACTCCGCGACCTGGCGACCGTCGCGCTTCCCGCCCACCGGACTGCGATCAGGCGTCGGCTATCGCCCAACCGGTGACAGCCACTGACAACCTGACGCGCGGCGGTGGCAGCCACCAGCGTGAGGCGGTCAGGCTCCGCCGGCCGGGCCGCTCTCCATTCCGCCGAGCAGGCCGAGCAGGCCGGCGGCGAAGAGCTGACATCGGACGAATCCCCAGGCGGCCGGTCGACTGCCCGCCAGCGTCTCGCCGCGCTCGACGGGCTGTGCCGCGGCAGGAGGTTGAAGACCAGGAGGCCTTGGACCTCGACGACGGCTATCGTCAACTGAACCGGCGTTCGCCAGCCATCGTGAGGCGTAGAACCGCCCGCCGGCAACGCCCGTCACGCGTCTGCTGGATCAGCCACCCTTCCTCCGCCCGCCTGTCCACCGCGACGCCGCGAACACTCCCAAGCTCCTTACCTGAAGGTGTGTGAAGCAGGACGCACCGACGGTGACCTCCGTCAGTACGGACACCTCGCGGCGGGGCAGGTCGATCAGCCCGAGAACCGGCAGCTGGCGTCGGGTGCCGGCTGTGCCG
Source organism: Micromonospora sp. CPCC 205739 (assembly GCF_036906795.1). Taxonomy (NCBI): domain Bacteria; kingdom Bacillati; phylum Actinomycetota; class Actinomycetes; order Micromonosporales; family Micromonosporaceae; genus Micromonospora; species Micromonospora sp. CPCC 205739. Next base: position 55,473 of record NZ_JBAKHS010000022.1, read on the forward strand.
TTCAACGGGAGGCCATCAGCGGTCGGTAATCGGCCGCTCCGAGCGGATCCGTGGTCAGTGATCCGTCGGCGCGCGGCACCTCCAGCGGTTGACCGTCGCGACGGAAGGAGACGGCGTGTACGTCGGCGCGGCTGGTGAGCGTGCAGACGATCTGGCCGAAGGCCAGGATCTCATCGCTGCGCCCGCTGTCCTCGGCTGCTCCGGCGACCTCGACCTCGGCGATGCCGCCGGTCAGCCGGGCACCCACCTGCAGGGCCGTACCGGTCAGCGCACTGCTCAGCCCGGCGTCCCGGTCGGCCTGCGCAGGCCCGGCCAGCAGGTGACCCAGGTGAGTCGCGATGTCGGGCAGGTAGTCCACGGGCCGAACGACACGAACCAGGCGATCGTCGCGCACGAAGCAGAAGGGTTCGGCGATCCGGCCGGCGCTGGTCGGGGCGGTGCCGGCGGGCGGCGCGGCGAACGGGCCGGGCGGTGCCGACACGCGGCGCGGAGCATCGTCGACCGGTACGCCGCACCCTGCGGCGAGCATGACCCCACAGACCATGATCATCCATCGGTACGTCATCCGACACATCCCGGCAGAAGCACCTGGAACCGGGCGCCGCCGCCGGGACGGTCGGTCACGACCGCTCGACCGCCGTGCGCTGCCGCGTGCTCGGCAACCAGCGCGAGCCCGAGACCTGTTCCGTCGGTGCCGGCGCGGGCGTGCGCCGCCCGGCCGCGGACGAACCGGTCGAACACCACCTCCCGGTCCTGCACGGGCACCCCCGGCCCGCCGTCGTCGACCTCGATGACCCCGGTGCCGTCGGCGCCGCAGCTCAGGCGAACTGCGACCGGTCCCCCGCCGTACCGGACGGCGTTCTCCACGAGATTGTGGAGGATCTGCACCACCCGGCGGCGGTCGACCCGCCAGACCGTGCCGGCGGACGACGCCTGCACCAAGCGTTCCGGCAGTCCCTGATTGCGGCAGACCTCCCTGGAGAGGTCCGCGACGTCCACGCGTTCCCGGTTCGCGGGCTGCTCGGTGCGGGCCAGTTGGATGAGGTCGTCGACCAGTCGTTGGAAGCGGCTGATCTCATCGGCGACCAGACCGGCCGCCATCGCCGTCCGCTCGTCGTGGTGCTCCCGACGACGCTGCAGCACGCTCGCCGCCGCCGCGAGGGTCTGGAGTGGCGAGCGCAGTTCATGACTGACGTCGGCGGCGAAGCGCCGGTTCCGTTCCAGGTGCCGGGCCAACTGCTCAACCATGTGGTTGAAGGAGGTGGAGAAGCGCGCGAGGTCCGGGTCGCTGCTGGTGTTCAGCCGGGTGTCCAGGTCACCGGCCGCGATCCGCTCGGCGGCGTCCGCGACTGCCGTCAGTGGGCGCAGGCTGTGCCGGGTGGCATACCAACCAAGGGCGGCGCCCGAGCCGGCGACCATGATGGCGACGGCGGTGAGGGTCAGCGCGACCAGCTGAAAGGTCTGCTCGACCTCGCGAAGTGAGGTGATCTCGTAGTAGCTGACCGCCGACGAGAGCGGCACACCGACGAGCAGGACGGGCTGGCCGTCGGAGCGGACCCGTTGAACGGCGGGCCTACCAGAGGCGACCGTGCGCCGCAGGTCATCGGGAATGGAACTCCCGCCGATCTCGGCGCTCCGCGCATACCACCGCCCGTCGCGCTGCAACAGGGGTCGCCGGGTGCTGCCGGTGTCCAGGGAGCCGAGCACCGCGGCGATGTCGGGCGCGTCGGTGTCCAGGCCGGACCGGACGACCGCCGCGTCGAAGAAGGCCGCCCGCACGGCGGTACGTTCGCGCTCCTCCAGCAACGAGCGGCGGGTCAGGTCGTACGAGAAGAGGGCCATGGTGGCGGCGAGCAGCGACGCGCCGACGGCGAACGCGGCGGTGACTCGGGTTCGCAGTCCGAGCCGGTTCATCGCTGCAGCTTGTAGCCGAGACCGCGGAGGGTCACCAGGTGCCGGGGGTTGGCCGGATCCTGCTCGATCTTCTGCCGCAGGCGGCCGACGTGCACGTCGACCAGCCGCTCGTCGCCCGTGTCGTAGCCCCAGACGCGTTGCAGCAGCTGCTGGCGGGACAGCACCTTGCCGGCGTGCAGCGCCAGCTCGCAGAGCAGGCGGAACTCCGTCCTGGTCAAGGCGACCGGACGACCACTGACCCGCACCTCGCCGGCCTCGGCGCTGATCTCCAGATCACCGAAGACCTGGACGGACACCGGGGACGCAGCCCGTGCCCGTCGGCGCAAGGCCCGCAGGCGGGCTGATAGCTCCTTGATCGCCACCGGCTTGATCACGTAGTCGTCCGCGCCGGCTTCCAGCGCCGCCACGATGTCGTGCGTGTCGTCCCGGGCGCTGACCACCACGATGGGTACGTCGTCGTCTCGGCGCAGCTGCCGGATGCACTCGAATCCGTCGAGTCCGGGCAGCATCAGATCGACCAGGATGTTGTCGGCAGGTTCCTGCTGGTGCCGCCGTAGTCCCTCCTCGGCGCTCGCCGCGCCGTACGCGGCGTAACCCTCTTCCTCCAGCGCGAGCAGTAGCGCCAGCCGGATCCGGTCGTCGTCCTCGATCACCAGTACGGCCGTCATAGCGGCATCATCCCTGGTCCGCACTTGGATGCCCAACCCAGCGCCGGCACCGGCGTTTTTGTCACGCAACTGTCATGAATCTGCGGAATGACCTCCACGATCGGCACTCAGAGTGGTGGGTGATTCGGACGCAACGGACCGAACCAGAGGAGCCGTCAGTGACTGCCCATCACCCACTCCCACCGGAGTACCGGGTGCCCCGAGTTGAGCTCGACATCGTCGAGGATCTCGACCTGCCCAACCTGTCCGAGGTCGGCGCGGTTCTGGACCGGGTGCTGTCCCTGCAGCCAGCGGAGGTGGTGATCGACTTGTCCGAGTGCCGGCACATCGACGCAGCGGCCATCGGCCTGCTCCTGGACATCCAACGCCGGTTGAGCCGTGGCGGTGGTGTGCTCACCCTGCGTGCCCCGCATCCGCGGATACGGCGGATCCTCGACATCGCCCACCTGAATGAGGCGCTGGGGACCGTCGCGTCGCCTTCGCCGCCACCGCCGCAGCGAGGCCGGACCTCCGCCGGCCCGCTGGGCTCGGTGCGGGGGCGGGCGCGGGTCACCCCGGCAGCGTCCTGACCGTGACGGAGAGGAGAGATTCGTGAGTGTCAGCGCCCTCCTCAGCGCTCTGGGCGTCGGTGTCGGCATCGGCCTGGTGGGGCGGCTCGTCCTGCCCGGTCCGAAGGCCGCTCCGGTGTGGCTGACCGTTGCGCTCGGCGTGGCCGCGGCGCTGCTGGGTTCCGTCACCGCCCGTCTGATCGGCGTCGACGTCGAACAGTGGGCACCGCACCGGTTGGTGGCCCAGGTGGGCTTCGCCGTTCCCGCGGTCGTCCTCGGGGTCGTTACCGCCGGACGCCGGCGGACGCAGGACACGACGGGTCATCCGGTCGACCGACCCGAAGACCTCAAGGGCGGCCGGATGCGGGGAGGTCGGCCGGTGAAAGGACAGGCATGACGGTTGTACCAGCGGAGAACCAGATGAGCATGATCTGCGACGGCTGCGGTGACACGGTCACCGGCACGGCCAATGTCCTGCCCGACGCCGAGGTGGTCTGGACGTTGGTCTTCGACAACGGCTGGACCGGCTCAGCCTTCGCCTCGGGACCGCACCACTGCCCCCGATGCTCCCTGAGCCCTCAGCTCAGCGGCAGTCAGTCGCAGCTGAGGAACCCACTGGGCATCGATGACCTGGACGAGCATGAAGATCGGCCGATTGCGGAGGTGGACGTGGCGGAGTCGGTGCGGCAAGCGTTGTCCGAGGCGCTCACCCTCGGCCCGCAGGTGCTCGTCGATCTGGGCGAGGTGGCCACGATCGACTCCGTGGGCCTGGGCCTGCTCGTTCGGGCTCACCAGGACGCACGGCAAGAGGGGAGAGCGCTGTGTCTAGTAGCGCCCTCCCGGTTCGTCCTGACCGTGCTGCACACCATGCGACTGGAGCACGTCTTCCCCGTCTTTGCCACCCGTACGGCCGCCTTCCGACACTGCACCCGAGCAGTCGGGGCACAGACCCGGCCGGCCCCGCTGGCCCCGACGACGGAGGCGGCACGGTGATGCCCTGGCCCTATCCCGAGCACAATCCCTTCCCCAGCGCCGACCACCCGCTGGACGAGGACCTGCGCCTCGCGGCGTTGGTTGCCCAGCGGCTGAGCATCGACTGGTCCACCCGCCGGCAGCAGATCGCGGTGACCGTACAGAACCGAGTGGTCATCCTGACCGGCCTGGTCGCCGACCACGCCACCCGGCGGGCCGCCGCGGAGCTGGCCTGGGACATTCCCGGCGTCGTCGACGTGTGCAACGCGCTGACGCTGTTCGTTCGGGGTCCTGGCCGCCGGTGACTCCTCGCCCTTTACGGAGGATCACCCCGGCTGGCCAGGTGGCGACCTCCGGTGCCACGCCCGTCGTCCCTGCTTGCCCGCTCGTCCGGGCCTGGGACAGCCGTCACGGCGAAGGATGCTGATGTCGTCACTGTCGATCACGCCCACCATCAGGGCCGCCGGCGCCGTGGTGCTGATATTGCGTGGCTCGCTTGGTCGGACCGACATCAGCAGTTTCGCCGGTGCCGTCGGCCACCTGCTACGCGCACACCGCCCGAGGCGCATGGAAGTGGACCTGTCCGGGCTGCTGGACCTGGAGCCGGGTACCGCCGAGGCAGTGCTCGCAGTGATACGGACCGCATCTCGGGAGGGCACGGACATCGTTCTGAGCCACGCACCATCGACGGTGCGACAACAACTACGGGCAGCCGGTGGGGAGCCCTATCTGACCTGATCGGCCGCACCGATCGACTGACGACCGGGACGCGTCCTGAAGGCGAGGGCGGGCACAGCCTGAGGCAGCGCCTCGGCGGGTCTTACTCGGGCCCGACGGCGGTCGGCGCAGGCGCGCAGGTTCGGGCTACACCTCCGCCTCGGTCGGCAACCGCACGGTGGCGTCCGAAGCGCTCCGTCATCGAACCTGGCGTTGATCGCCAGGTAGATCAGCGCGGGGAGCGACATCCCGCCGAGCGCGGCGGCGATCGGCAGCACCGCCAGCCGGACATCGCGCATGGTCGCCGGCGATGGACTCCCGCTTGAGTTTCAGGCTGGCGACGAAGAAGAAGATCGCGAGCAGGCCTTCGGCCGCCCACTGCCCGAGAGTCAGGTCCAGGTGCAGGCTGGCCGGGCCGACCTGAAACTCACGCAGTTGGTGGTAGGTGTCGTGCCAGGGGGTGGTGGCCCAGATGATGGCGAGGATCGCCGCAACCAGCAGGAGGGCACCGCCGACCGTGTCGGTACGTAGGATCGCTCCGATGCGGCGTACCTCGGGCCAGGTCCCTCGTCCGACCAGTTCGATCGGCGTCTTGGCCGGCGGGGTCGGCATGCGGCACCTCCGGGCAGGGTCAATGAGGAACAGTCTTCCCGGCACACCGGCACCTACTGCTGCGATCGGCGAGATCCGACCAGAGGGCGGACCCACGGCCCTGGGACCTGTTGGGTGACTTGGACGAACGAGTTCCGCGTCTGATGAGCGACGGCCTGTTAGTGGCCAATGACCGCTCCACCGGCAGCGGAACGCCGACTCCCGGCTCACGCGCGACGCGTCTTGGGTCAGAAGAGCGTTGGAGTCAATGGGTGCCAGCCGCAGCGGCAGCCATCAGGGCCATTGTCGCGGTGACGGGTTCGCGAGGCAACAAGGTCGGCAGGGCGGGCGACTACAAGATCCTTCGGCTCGAGATCGTCAGGAAGTGGGGGATCTTCCCCTTACCGCTGCGGTTGACATCGCAGGCGCAGAAGAATGGTGGCGTGGCGGGCGGGTCCGGGCTTGACGGGGATCCCTCGCTGCTGGACGCGGCGGAGGTCGCCGCGCGTCTGCGCACCCCGGCGACACATCCGTTTTGGTCACCGAGGTTCTGCCGGAGGAAGCGGATCGACGCCCGGCATCGCCGTGAGGACTTTCCGCCGACGCTTCAGGGAAGTTGCCGGAAGCCAGAGCGGCACGGTGATGATCACCACGTTCGGCGGACTCTCCCCTAACGGAAGGGTAGGTTCGGTGCCGGTCGTCGAGGTGAGGCCGAGGGCCTCCTGCGGCGGACGTGACGCATCCGGGCGATGCCGCCCTCGGGGCCGGCTGTCGCCGATCTGTGAGTAGCTGGGCTGCCCCGATTCGAGGGCTGGAAGTGTGCGCGTCCGAGGGGCGCCCGAGTGGAACTGGCTGTATGTCTTCTGTGCTGTCCGCGGTCTCCCGGCCGCGCGTGTCCCGCCCCTCCTGGCTGTCGCCGAAGGTGTTCCGCACCGAGGTCCTCGCCGGTCTCGTCGTCGCCCTGGCGCTGATTCCGGAGGCGATCTCCTTCTCGATCCTGGCCGGGGTCGATCCCCGGGTGGGGCTGTTCGCGTCGTTCACGATGGCCGTGACCATCGCGATCTGCGGGGGCCGGCCGGCGATGATCTCCGCCGCGACCGGCGCCATCGCCCTCGTCGTCGCGCCGCTGGCCAAGGAGCATGGCCTGGACTACCTGATCGCGGCGGTGATCCTCGGCGGCGCGATCCAGGTCCTGCTCGCGGTGCTCGGGGTGGCGAAGCTGATGCGGTTCATCCCGCGCAGCGTCATGGTCGGCTTCGTCAACGCCCTGGCGATCCTGATCTTCGCCGCCCAGGTTCCGCACCTGCTCGGCGTGCCGTGGCTGGTCTACCCGCTCGTCGCCGTCGCCCTGGCGATCATGGTCGGACTCCCCCGGCTCACCCGCGCCGTCCCGGCGCCGCTGGTCGCGATCGTCGTGCTGACCATCGTCACCGTGATCGCCGGCGTGGCGGTGCCGACCGTCGGCGACGAAGGCGCGCTGCCGGACAGCCTGCCCACCCTCGGCCTGCCGCAGATCCCCTGGACCATGGACACCCTCGCCCTGGTCGCCCCCTACGCCCTGGGCATCGCGCTGGTCGGGCTCATGGAGTCGCTGATGACCGCGAAGCTGGTCGACGACATCACCGACACCCCCTCCAGCAAGACCCGCGAGTCCTGGGGCCAGGGCGTGGCCAACATCGTCACCGGGTTCTTCGGCGGAATGGGCGGCTGCGCCATGATCGGCCAGACGATGATCAACGTGAAGGCCTCCGGCGCCCGCACCCGGCTGTCGACGTTCCTGGCCGGCGTATTCCTGCTGATCCTGGTCGTCGCGCTCGGCGACGTGGTCGCGGTCATCCCGATGGCCGCCCTGGTCGCCGTGATGATCATCGTGGCGGTGTCGACCTTCGACTGGCACTCCGTCGCACCGGCCACGCTCAAGCGGATGCCGTACGGCGAGACCACCGTCATGCTCGCCACCGTCGCCACCACCCTGGCGACCCACAACCTCGCCGTCGGCGTCGTCGTCGGCGTTCTCACCGCCATGGTGATCTTCGCCCGCCGGGTCGCCCACCTGGTCGAGGTCACCAGTGTCCTGGATCCGGACGGCACTACCCGGATCTACTCCGTGCACGGCGAGCTGTTCTTCGCCTCCAGCAACGACCTCGTCAGCCAGTTCGACTACGCGAACGACCCCGACAACGTGATCATCGACATGACCCACGCCCACGTCTGGGACGCCTCCTCCGTCGCCGCCCTCGACGCCATCACGCAGAAGTACGCCACCCGCGGCAAGACCGTCGAGATCATCGAGCTGAACAAGCCCAGCGCCCGCATCCACGACACGCTCGCCGGGCAGCTCGGCGTCGGCCACTGATGGCCACCACCAGCCGCGGCACCGGGCCGGAGCACGCCTCCGGCCCGGCCACCGGCCGCCTCATGCAGATCGGCGAAGCCGCCGAGCGGGTCGGGCTGAGCATCCGCACCATCCGCCACTACGAGGAAGCCGGCCTGATCGTGCCCTCCGCGCGCAGCGAGGGCGGCTTCCGCCTCTACACCGAGCCCGACCTCGACCGCCTCGCCGTCGTCAAACGCATGAAGCCCCTCGGCTTCACCCTCGACGAGATGCGGGACCTCCTCACCGTCCTCGACAGCCTCGAGACCGCGACGGGCAGCGACCGGGACGCGCTGCTCGACCGGCTGGCCATGTTCCACACCGCCGCCGTCACCCGCGTCACCGCCCTCCGCGACCAGCTCGCCATGGCGGAGGGCTTCGCCGCCACGCTCCGCGCCAAACTTGACCACCACGGCGGCCCAACCGTCTGAGCACCGCCGTCGGAGCCAAACAGTACGTCCAACAATGCGCCCATCAAGGCCCTGGTCGAAGCACTCGCATACCCGTGACATGACGTGCGGCGCGACCGAACCGGAGGGGACGAAGGTGCAACCGAACAGCTCGGACATGGTCTGAGCAGGCCTGACGGTCCACCTGCTGATCTCCAGGAAGCGAGCACAGCAGTTAGTACTCCAGCCGGGGATCGTGATCACGGCTGGGCGAGGGAGTGTCAAGTTAACGGCTGATCTTGGTTGTTGAGGTGGTCAGTGGTTGGCCGGGGTGAGCCGGCCTTCGAAGGCGATCTGGAAGGCGTTCAGCGGTGCCTTCCAGCGCATGGTCCAGCGCCGGCGGCCTGCGCCGGTTGGGTCGAGGCTCATCAAGGCCATGTAGACGCACTTGAGCGCGGCCTGCTCGTTGGGGAAGTGCCCACGAGCCCGGACAGCCTTGCGGATACGGGCGTTGACCGACTCGATCGCGTTGGTGGAGCAGATGACCATGCGGATCTCGACGTCGAAGGCGAGGAACGGCACGAAATCCGCCCACGCGTCGGACTACAGCTTCACGATCGCCGGATACTTCTTGCCCCAGGCGTCGGCGAACTCCATGAACCGCTCCGTGGCAGCGTCCTCCGGGGGCGCGGTGTAGACCGGCTTGATGGCCTTGGCGATCTTGTCCCAGTCCTGCCTCGCGGCGTAGCGGAACGAGTTGCGCAGCAGATGCACCACACACGTCTGCACAATCGTTCGCGGCCAGACCGTCTCGACCGCCTCGGGCAGGCCCTTCAAGCCGTCGCATACAAGCATGAGCACGTCGGCCACGCCGCGGTTCTTCAGCTCGGTGAGCACGTGCAGCCAATGCTTGGCGCCTTCGCCGCCGTCGCCGGCCCAGATGCCGAGGATGTCACGGTGTCCGTCGACGGTGACCGCCATCGCCAGGTAGATCGGCCGGTTCGCGACCTGCCCGTCCCTGATCTTGACGTTGATGGCATCGATGAACACGACCGGATAGACCGCCCCGAGTCGAGGGGCCGGTTCTGCCACTCGGCCATCCCGTCCATCACCTTGTCAGTAATGATGGAGATGATCTGCTTCGACACCTCAGCGCCGTACACCTCGGCCAGGTGAGCAGCGATCTCTCCGTGCGTCAGCCCTTTCGCCGACAACGACAGAACCATGTCGTCGACCCCGGACAACCGGCGCTGCCGTTTCCGCACGATCTGCGGCTCGAACGTCCCCGCCGCGTCCCGCGGCACCCGCACCTCGACCGGACCGACATCGGTCAGCACCGTCTTGGTCCGGCTGCCATTAGTTACCACTGCCCCGACCGGCAGGGTCGTGCTTGTCATAGCCGACGTGGTCGGTGATTTCACCATCCAGAGCCGACTCCAGGACCCGCTTGGTCAACTGCTGCAGCAGTCCACCCTCGCCGGTCAGCTTCAGCCCGTCACCACGAGCCCGATCGACCAGCATCGCGATCAACTGCTCATCCGTGACCGCACCCACCGACCCGCCGGCCGGCTCCTGCCCCGAGGTCATCTCGGTCGTCATCTGGCGTCTCTGCCTTGATCGGTCGATCAGCCGTTATGTGTACAGTCCCGGCTCAGGCCGGGATGGGTTGCGACGGCCGGGCCCGGCAGTAGCTGGCCCGGCTGAATCCCGGCGGCACGTCGCGGTGTTGCGGTAGAACTGTGGAGTGAGCCGAACCCGGCTGGAGGTATTCAGCGATGCCGTCTTCGCGGTCGCGATCACGCTACTCGCGTTGAACCTGGCGGTGGCCGGCCCGGGTCATGGCCCGCTCCTGCATCAAGTCGCGGACCACTGGCCTTCATTTGTCGCCTACCTAATCAGCTTCGCCACGATCGGTCTCATCTGGATCAACCATCACGCCCTCGTCCAGAACGTCGCCGTCGTCGACCGAACCCTGGCCCTCCTCAACCTCGTCCTGCTGCTGTTCGTCGTCCTCATCCCGGTAGATACGGCGACGGTGGCCAAGTACCTCGCGCTGGGCGGGCAGGACGCTCGGGTGGCGGTGCTTTTGTATGCGGCTGCCTTCATGGGGATGGGGCTCAGCTTCGCCGGGATCTTCGAATGGACCTTGCGTTCCGGGCGGCTAAAGCAGCCGTTGCCGCAGCGGGCCCGTTGGAAGGCGCGGCTGCGATTCGGGGCAGCGTCGGTCCTGTATCTGGCCGCGGTCGCCGTCGCGTTCGTCAGCCCGCCGGTGGCACTGGCCATCATCGGCGCTGTCCCCGTTTACTACATCTTCGAACGCCTCGAGGTGGTCGGCTCTCCTGCAGACGACCGGCAGCAATGAGCCGCTGCCGAGAGAGGACCCAACCCGGATTGAGGTGACCCCTATCGGCCGGACACCTCGATGTGTGTCAGGGGCTCTCGGTGGATCTTTTCGTAGGTGTCGGGGCTGACGTTACCCAGACGGTTGCGCCGGCGGCGAGAGTTGTAAAAGCCTTCGATGTAGGAGAAGACCTCCATCTCCAGTTCGTGTCGTGACGGCCAGGCGCGGGTGTAGACCAGTTCGGTTTTGAGAGTGGCGAAGAATGTCTCGGCCATGGCGTTGTCGTAGCAGTCGGCGACCGAGCTCATCGAGGCCAGGACACCGCAGGAGCGCAGGGTCCGGCCGAACTCGAACGACGTGCACTCTGCGCCCGTAGTTGGCGATGTCGGCCACCCGGGAGTCCAGGCTGCTGCGCAGCTCGGCCGGCAGCGGCATCGGCCAGGCCCGCTCGCCGGCCCGGCCGGCGGCGGCCAGGACTCGGTCACAGAAGGCGTCGTCGTTCGACATCACCCCGAGGAGATGGTTACCCAGGCCGAACCGCATGGCCGCGGTCAGGGTGGCCACGTCCACGATCGCGTCGGGTCGCTCCTCGCCCGCGCGCACCAGCGCGTCGGCGAGCACCAGGCGTCCCTCGGCGTCGGTGTTGAGCACCTCGACTGTCCGGCCGCCGTACATCTGCAGCACGTCGCCGGGACGGACGGCGGAGCCGGACGGCATGTTCTCGGCCAGCGCAAGCCAGCCGGTGACGTTGACCCGGAGGCCGAGCCGGGCGGCGGCCAGCACTGCGGTGAACACGGCCGCCGCGCCGGACATGTCGCGCTTCATAATCTCGTTGGCGCCGACCGGCTTCAGCGAGATGCCGCCCGAGTCGTAGGTGATGCCCTTGCCGACGAAGGCGAGACTCGCCTTCGCCTCAGGGTGGTTGCGGGCGATCCGCACCAGCCGCGGCGGTCGGGCCGAGCCCTGCCCGACACCAAGGATGCCACCGAAGGCACCCGCCACGAGCGCCCCCTCGTCGAGCACCTCGACCGCCAGCCCGTACTCCCGGCCGGCCGTAATCACGGCGGCGGCAAAGCTCTCCGGGTACAGGTCGTTGGCCGGCGTATTGACCAGGTCGCGGGCCCGGTTCAGCTCCTGGCCGAGCATGTCGGCGCGTCGCACGGCGGCCTCGGCGTCCGTCCGGCCGTCGCGGTTCGCGAAGATGGCCAGCTCGCGGACCGGGGCCGTGGCGTGGTGGGTGGTGCGGTAGGCGGTGAAGCTGTACGCGCCGAGTAGGTCACCCAGTGCCACCGCCTCCACGGCCTCGGCGGTCCCGGCTGGCAGCGCCACGGCGACCGTCCCGGCGCCGGCCAGAGTCCGGGCGGCCACCCCGGCGGCCCGGCGCAGCACCTCCGCGTCGTACCCGTTGTTGTCGTTGGCGACGTCGCCGAGGCCGACTGCGAGGACCAGCCCGGCCTCGGTGCCGGCGGGTGCGGGAAGCTTGACCGCTTCGCCCTCGGCACCGGTCACGCCGAGTAGCGCGGCCAGCGTGCCGTCGAACGCCTCGGCCACCGCCTCCGCCCCGGGCGCCAGCACCGGCCCCTTGGAACCCTTGGCGACACCGATCACGATGCAGTGCGCGGGCAGCGATGCAGCGGGGGTCGTGCTTACCGTCAGTCACTGTCATACGTCCTGTTCTTTCTTTCGCGAATGCGGGTCAGGCTCTCGGCCCGGTCTGCGCTGCCGGGGTTTCCGCCGACCCCGGTGCCGACAGCGGCCGCTTGCGTCGACGGGTCAGGCCGACCCCGGCGAGCACGACCACCATCCCGGTGGCGATCCGGAGGCTGAAACCCTCGTCGAGTACGACAGCCCCCAGCGCTACTGAGACCACCGGCAGCAGGTAGCCGACCGTCGCGGCGTTGGTGGCGCCCTCGGCGGCGATGATCCGGTAGGTGAGGTGGAAGGTGATCCCGGTGGCGACGATGCCCAGGATCACGACGGAGATCAGGGTCTTCGGGCCGATCTCGATCGATGTCAAACCGCCGGCGGGCAGGGTCAGCGCGGTCAGGCCGGTTGCCGCGATGAGCTGCGCCGCGGACAGCGAGATGGTGGGGATGCCTTTGCCGACCAGGTTGCGGCCCATGTACGCGAAACCGACGGCATAGCTCGCCGCCGCGGCGACGATGGCAAGAGCGCCCCACCCGACCGGCCCGGTCGTCTGCCACGGAGCGAAGATCAGCACGACCCCGACGAACCCGAGCAGGAGTCCGCCCAGCCGGACCGGCCGGAGTCCGCGCTCCGAGCCGATCACGACGCCAATCAGCAGGGACCACAGCGGGGTCGTCGCGTTCAGTACGCCAGCCACCCCGGAGTCGATGGTCTGCTGGCCGATGCTGAACATGGCGAACGGCAGGGCGTTGCAGAAGAAGGCGGCCACGACGATGTGACCCCAGATCGCCTTACCCCGAGGCAGCCGTCGACCCGAGCCGAGGCATGCGACCAGCAGAGCGGCCGATCCGAGTACACACCGGCTGAGGGTGACCTGGACTGGAGTCAGGGCGTCGAGGGCCAGCTCGATCCAGAAGAAGGTCGATCCCCACAGCAGGGCGAGCACGCCCACCCGCGCCCACGCCCATGTCCTGCCCACGACACTGTTCACCCTTGATCTCCTTGGTCCGTCGCCATGAACGGTGCCGCACCCGATTCGGAAGAACAAGCAAAAGGTTACGAAGGTACGTTAAGCTTTGCTGCATGATTGACGTGAGGCGGATGCAGGTGCTGCGGGCGGTGGTCACCAGCGGGTCGGTGACCGCGGCGGCGGCGCACCTCGGCTACACCCCCTCCGCCGTCAGCCAGCAGGTGGCGGCGTTGGAAAAGGAAGCCGGGATCGCGCTGCTCGAACGGGTCGGCCGGGGTGTGCAGCCCACGGCGGCGGGCCGACTGCTCACCAAGCACGCGGCCATCATCAGCCAGCACGTCGCCGAGGCCGAGACCGCGCTGGCCGATCTGCGCGCGGGGCATACAGGCCGGCTGACGATCCGCTACTTCGCTTCGGTCGGCCCGACCCTGCTGGCACCCGCCCTCGCCCGACTCCGGCGCGAGCACCCCGACGTGACGATCGACCCCAAGCTGACCGATCCGGATGATCCAATGCCGGACGTGGAGCAAGGAAACGCCGACCTGGCCATCGTGGTCCGCCGAGCGAGCGACGAAAGGCGCCAGGGCATCCGCGTGGTGCACCTGCTCGACGACGCGTACCAGGCCGTGCTGCCCACCGGACACCCGCTCTCCGTGCAACGGGTGATCGACCTGGCCGACCTCGCCGGCGAACCCTGGGTCGGCAGCGAACCGCCCGGCCCCTGCCTGGAGCCCATAATCGACGCCTGCGCCGCGGCGGGCTTCACTCCGGACTTCGTGGCGAAATCGGAGGACTACGCCACGGCTCAGGGATTCGTCGCAGCCGGCCTCGGTATCAGCCTCATCCCCCGACTCGGACTGAGCACCCGCCACCCCGGCGTCACCATCCGCCCGGTCCGCCGCCCCGATCCGGTAAGGACGATCTACGCCGCAGTCCGGGAGATCTCACTCGATCAGCCCGCACTGCGCGCGCTGATCGACGCCCTCATGGACGCCGGGAAGGCGTGAGACATAGGCGTCCCTGATAATGGGTCGCGACATGGCTACTCCAGCGGCGGCCTCTCATCTACGCCGCCCGCCAGGGCCCCGGCAGAGTCGTCGGTGATGCTGAGTAGGGCGACTGGTCGGGCGTGCTGGCGGTTGGCGGCGGCGATCTGATGACGGCGTAGTAGGGCGGGCCCGGCCCGTATAAGAGCTCTCCCGGCCTGGCGTTGTGCCGCGACGCCTTGCGGGGACCCCGCATCGCGGTGACGGACAGGTGGGGTCCTTACCGGAAGTCGTCCCAGGCCATCGAGTTCATCCTCCAGCCGTCGGGCGTCCGGACGAACTGGGTGGTCTTGTGGCCGGCGCCCTCGAACCATGCGCCGTCGCGGACACCGGACTTGCGGTAGTGGCTGAACCGGTGCGCGACCGACCCGAAGATCTCGGTGCGCTCGGCGACTTCCCATTCGGAGAACTCGGTCAACGTCCCGTCGGTGAGGATCTTCTTCCGAGGCGCGATGAACGCGTCGAGGTCGTAGATCACGGGTTCGGTGCCGACGTTCATGATGACCGTTCCTTGCGGAATGAACACCTCGCGGACAACGTCGACGTTCGGCCCGTTGCCGCCGGTGTTGGTGAACGCGCCGAGGAAGGTGCGCATCAGATGGTCGAGCTCGGCCTTGACGTCGGCACCCCCTCCTGGGTGGGTGGATTCAGGCCATTCGGTGGCGAGCACGGACCAGACCTGCTTGTCGCGCCGAAGCCCGTCGGCGCCCGGGTTGTATTGCCGCAGCGTGCCGTCAAGGCTCATACCAAGCCTCTTGGCCACGTTGATGCTGCGGGTGTTGTCCGGCAGGGTGCACCACTGAGCGCGGGCCAGGCCGCGTGTGTGGAAGGCCCAGTCGATCATCATGCGGACCACCTGGGTGATGAGCCCCTGTCCCTCCGCGGCCGGTTCGAGCCAGCAGCCGATCTCGCACACCCCGAGGGCGGTGTCGAAGCTGACGAACATGGTGCCGCCGACCAGGATGTCGTCGAGCCAGATGCCGTAGAGGCGCTGCCGGTCGGCGGCCTGGCCGTCCGCGTAGCGCTGGAGCACCGCTCGCGCGGCGTCGAGGTCGGAGGCGACGAAGCTCGCGCCCACCCAGGGTGCGATGTGTGTGCGGGCGCGGTCCAGGTGGGCCAGGAACTCCTCGGCGTGGTGCGGCTCGAGCCCCCGCAGCTCGGCGTTGTCGCGCAGCGCGGTGGCAAACACGGAACCTCCATTTACATAACGAATGTTGCGTGAATGTAGCCTGTCGGCATGCCACGTCACAAGGGAGACCACGACGCCCGCCGCCGCGACGTGTCCGGGGCCGTGTGGCGGGTGTTGGCCGCGCACGGGTTCGGCGGCCTGACGCTGCGGGCGGTCGCCACCGAGATGGGCGCGACGACCGGCCTGCTCACGCACTATTTTCCGAACAAGAAGGACCTGGTCGCGCATGCGTTGACGTTGCTGGACGAGCACCGTGCGGCGCGGCCGAGGCGCATCGCACCCGAGCCCGAGGGGCTCGCCGCATTACGGGCGATACTGATGGACATCCTTCCGTTGACGACGCAGGCCGCCACGGACAATCGGATCTGGGTCAGTTCGTGGGACGCCGCGCTGGCTGACCGGGACCTCGCGGTCGGGCACGCGGCCCGCTACGCGCGCTCGCGCGAGCGGATCCGCCATCATGTGCAGGCGGCGCAACGCCTCGGGGAGCTGCCACCGCATGATCCGGACGATGTCGCGGCGGCTGTCCAATCGTTCGCGCTCGGCCTCATCGTCCAGGCGCTGTTCGGCCCGGAGGAGTTCCCCCCCGAGCGCCAGATCCGCCTCCTGGACGGCTACCTGGCAACGCTCGCCACCACAACCCCGCCCGCCGCGCGGTGATCTCTGAGCGGGTAGGCAGGCCGAGGATCAGCCAGGGCGACCAGGTCGCTGCCGCCAGGACTCCCATCCAGCCCGGACCGGCATCCAGCTGCGTGGCCGCGAGCAGCGACAGCAGCGTCGCCGTGGTCGCGGTGCCGAACAGGCTGACGGCTTCACCGAACAGAAGACCCAGAAGGCGCGAGGGAGACGGGGGGACGCCCGTCTCCCTCGATTCAGCAACTGGCCCACCACAATCAGCTCACTCAGGCCGCGGCGCGGACCGTGAGTGGGCGGCGACGCAGTGCCGTGTCGGTCAGTGAACGCGGGGGCAGGGGAGCGTTGGGGTTGTACAGGTTGGTTCCGGGCGGCACGATCTCGTCGATCCGGTCGAGAGTCGCATCGTCCAGGGTTAGCGTGGCGCCCTTGAGGAGGTCCTCCAGTTGCGGCATGGTCCGCGGTCCGATGATCGCCGAGGTGACGGCGGGGTGGGTCACGGTGACCGCAATGGCGAGTTGCGGGAGGGTGCAGCCGATGTCTTCCGCGAGCTCGACGAGCTGCTCGGCGACGTCGAGCTTGGCGGCGTTTTCCGCGACCGTGGGATCGAATCGTTCCGGCCGGATTGTGGGACGGCCGGTTGACAGGTCGATGGGCTGGTTCTTGCGGTACTTGCCGGTGAGGAACCCGAAGGCCAGTGGGCTCCAGACCAGCACACCCATTCCGTAGCGCTGGCAGACGGGCAGGACCGAGGCCTCGATCCCGCGGGCCAGGATCGAATACGGCGGCTGCTCGGTGCGGAAGCGTCCGAGGCCGCAACGCTCGGAGACGTGATGCGCCTCGACGATCTCCTCGGCCGGCAACGTAGAGCAGCCGAAAGCGCGGATCTTCCCCTCGCGCACAAAATCGCTGAGCACCGAGAGCGTCTCCTCGACGTCGGTCGAGTCGTCGGGGCGGTGAACCTGTTGTAACAGTTCCCGTTACAGCAGGGAGGCGTGTCAGGTCAACCCCGAATCTCCACGGTGATCGTCTTCTACACCACGCCCGTGGACGTGGCCATGATGTTGTGTTGTGTGATCAAGTGTGCATCAGTCGTCTACTTGCAGCCAGTAGACGGAGATGGCGAGGAGCGGATCTGGTCCGTCGTTGCGAATCTGGTGCGGCACCTTGCTCTCGAACGCCGCGATGTCTCCGACGCTCAGAACCGTCGTCTGGTCCGCCCACGTCAAGGTACCGGTTCCCGACACGATGACCCACACCTCGCGCGACCGATGCACATCAAGGTCGTTGGACGTCTTCGGGGCAACTGACCAGCGAGCGACCTCGAACGGGGCGGGCGTCGTCGACGGGAACGGCAGCAGCGCGCGATGCACCGGACCGCCCTCGGTGAAGTCGTACCAGTGTTCAAACCTTACGGGACCGCTGGTAATAACTGGATTCGTGCTCGACATGTCGCCCAGGTTGCCTCGCCGAAGCTGTTGCGTCTGGCGGCAATCGGACGAGGCGTTGCCGAGGTCGGCGCAAAATGCCAGGTGCCGACGCCGCACCTCCCGCACCTGATAGACGACGCGCATGTTCCCGCGCTCACGATGTCACTCTCATGCCGCGTTCCGCGCGCCGAGTGTGTCGCAGATCAGTTGGCGGACGCGTGTCGCACATCAGTTGTCGGATCACACTGCGCCGGCCACGCGCATTGCCGAATTCCGCTCTATCAGGTCAAGGCGGCCCGCAAAGCGGGCCGCGCCGGCCCGGCCCCGGCCTGCTGGCGACCTCCGGCCGGCATCGGCCGGGCCGGCCGGCCACGCTGGCGGACGACAAGAGCTTGAAGACCTCGGGGCTCTGCCCCGAACCCCGGCCCTCCTCAGAGATCCGCCGCAACAGATCAGTCAGGCGCCCGGCCCGTCCCGGAAGGCCATGCGGGATTGCTCGTATGGCTCCGGACACGGGGAAATGCGTCCTACGCTCTGGGCACATGAGGCCGCGTGGCACAAGTTCGGGCGGCGCCTCACCTCAGAGGCGTTCAAAGCAGAAGGGAGGCCTGCGTGGCCGTCAAGACGGAAGCGCGAACGGGCGCCGCAGAAGTCCGGCCATTCAAGATCGAGGTCCCCGAGGCGGACCTTGAGGATCTGCGCGCCCGCATCAGAGCCACGCGCTGGCCGAACAAGGAGACCGTCAAGGATGAATCGCAGGGCGTACCGCTCGCGCTCATGCAGGACCTCGCTCGCTACTGGGCGACCGACTACGACTGGCGCAAGTGCGAGGCGCGGCTGAAAGCCCTCCCCAACTTCGTCACCGAGATCGACGGCCTGGAAATCCACTTCATCCACGTTCGCTCGAAGCACGAGAACGCGCTCCCGATCGTCGTCTGCCACGGCTGGCCCGGGTCGATCGTCGAGCAGCTGAAGATCATCGGCCCGCTCACGGATCCGACGGCGCACGGCGCGAGCGCGTCGGATGCCTTCCACGTCGTGATCCCGTCGATGCCCGGATACGGGTTCTCCGGCAAGCCGACCACGACCGGCTGGGATCCCGGGCACATCGGGAAGGCCTACGTCGAGCTCATGAAGCGACTCGGGTACACACGGTTCGTCGCGCAGGGCGGCGACTGGGGCGCGATCGTCGTCGACGCGATGGCCGGCGGCCGCGCCGACCCGGCGAACGCCGAGCAGGCGCCACCGGAGCTGATCGGCATCCACACCAACATGCCCGGCGCCGTTCCGCCGGACCTCTTCACCGCGGCCTTTGCCGGCAGCCCGGCGCCGGACGGTCTCTCCGACGAGGAACGGAGCACGTACGAGCAGATGCTCGGATTCTTTGGGACGCACGTGGCGTACGGGCTGATCATGGCGACGCGCCCGCAGACGCTCTACGGCCTGGCGGACTCACCCATCGACCTCGCCGCGTTCATGATCGACCACGGCGACGGCAGCGGTCAGCCCGGCATCGTTCAGCAGGTCCTCGAGGGACGTCTGCAGAAGCCGAGCGACCTCACGCGCGACGACATCCTCGACAACATCACACTCTTCTGGCTAACCAACACCGGGGTGTCCTCGGCGCGGCTGTACTGGGAGAACAAGCTCCCCTTCTTCGCTACCAAGGGCGTGACGATCCCGGTCGGCGTGAGCATCTTCCCCGACGAGATCTACCGGGTTCCGCGCAGCTGGGCGGAGCAGGCGTACCCCAACCTCGTCCACTACAACGAGCACGACAGAGGCGGGCACTTCGCGGCCTGGGAGCAGCCGCAGCTGCTCTCGGAAGACGTCCGCGCGACGTTCCGATCGCTGCGCTAGCTAATCACCAGAAGAGGACGGACGAGCGACCCACGGCCACACGGCCCTTTCGCAGTGTCCGCTCAGGCGATCTGGCTTGGGACCACGCGTGGGCGCCACCGGGGCGAACGGAGCCCGACGAGCCCGGACCGATCCAATCGCCACGAGCGCGGCGACCAGGGCGACGCGGACGTTGCCGAACTGACTGGGTCCCCGTGAAGTGGTCCACCTGTTGTGAGAGCCCGATGCCCCATGATGGGGCCGGGAGGAATCGTCACGATGGGTACCCGACGGCGGCACACGGCGGAGCAGATTATCCGCAAGCTGCGGGAGGGCGAGAAGCTGATCGGGCAGGGCTCGGCCTTGCCCGAGGTGTGTAAGCAGCTGGAGATCTCCGAGGCGACCTGGCACCGGTGGGTGGCGCAGTACGGCGGGATGAAGGCCGATGACGCTAAGCGGCTCAAGGACCTGGAGCGGGAGAACGCCCGGCTGAAGAAGATCGTCGCCGAGCAGTTGCTCGACATCGACATGCTCAAGGAGTTGAACCGGGGAAACTGGTGAGTCCAGAGCGCCGCCGTCGTGCCGTGACGGTGCTGCAGCAGCGCTTCGGAGTGTCCCAACGGAGGGCGTGCCGGGTGGCTGGGCAGCACCGCTCGGCGCAACGCCGGCCCGCCCTCGCTCGTCGTGATGCCGATGAGGTGCTGCGGGCAAGGCTGCGGCAGATCTCCGCGCAGCATCCGCGGTGGGGGTGGCGCAAAGCCCACGCGATCGCCGCTCGTGAAGGGCTGGTGGTCAACCGGAAACGCACCCGCCGGCTATGGCTCGACGAGGGACTGAAACGCCCGACCAGGGTGCGCAAGAAGCGCCGGGCCGGACCGGGCCGGCATCAGCGGGTGCGCGCCTGCCGGCCGGATCAGATGTGGGCCCTGGACTTCTAGGTCGACGTTACCGCGAATGGTCGGCAGGTGCGGTTCCTCAACATGGTCGACGAGTACACCCGCGCAGCCCTGGCGACACGCGCGGCCCGCTCCTTCACCGCCGACGCCACCGTTGCTGTCCTCGACGACCTGGTCAGTCATCGAGGTTGGCTGCGTATAGGTGATCTCCGCAGCGCGCCAGGAGTGCGCCTTCCCGTTTACCGGCCTGCAGCCGACTCAGTGCCGCGGGCTGGTTCGCCTGGTCGCGGGGCGGGGAGGGGCGGGGCGGGGCGGCGATCGCCGACGGGCGGCCGGACCGAAGTGGGGTGGCGACCTGCCCGATCGGGTGCTGCTCCTGGCTACCTACTCACCACCCTTGCCGGTTCCGTCGGGGGCCACGAGGGGTGCAGCTGCCCGGTGTCCGGTCGGGCGCGAAGCTCACGGCGGCCCGTTTGCTGGCCAGGAACAGGTGGCGGTGGCTCATGGCGGGTTCCTCCCGTGCCGATCGAACGGATGCTGGCGGATAGGACGTGCGGTCGTGCTCCTAGCTGCGGCTTTCGGTGTGTGCGTAGTCGCGGGACGATCCGGCTTCCGTGCGCCGCTCGCGTTTCTCACGTCGGCTAGCGGCAGCCGAGGCGAGAGCGGCCGGTGCTATGAGCATCGCAACGACCCCGATGAAACCGACGGCGACCGACAGGTTCGTCAGCTCTGCCACCCCGCCGATCAGGGGTGGACCGATGAGGAAACCGGAGTACGCGATGGTCGTGACGAACCCGATTTCCCGCTCGCCGCCGGTGCCGTCGCTGCGCCGACCGACGGCACCGGCCAGGTCAATCGCCACCGGGAAGGCGAACGCGACACCGCCGCCAGCCAGTACGTAGCCGACGTAGGTGAGCCAGGCCATCGGCACGATGGCCGCCGTCAGCAGGCCGATCCCGGCGAGCAGCGAGCCGGCGACCAGGATCCGGATGGCACCGAAGCGACGTTGGATCCGTTCGCCGAAGAGTCGGACCACTCCCATGGCGAGGCAGAAGACGGAGTACATGAGCGCGCCGGCCGCCTCGGACATGCCTCGCTCGCGGACCGCGAACAACGCCGACCAGTCGCCGTTGGAGCCCTCGACGACGGCGGAGATGAACGCGACGCTGCCGAGCAGCCACAGCACCGGGCGGCGCAGCATGCTCCGGTCGAGTCCGCCGCGCTCCCGGGGGGTGCCGGTGATCGGCTTTTCCGTCGGCACGAACCGGATCACGCCGGCGGTGATGGTCAGTGAGGCGAGCGTGACCAGGGCGAAGTACGGAAGCAGGTCCACGCGGTGCCCGGCGGCGATCGCGGCGGCCAGCGAGCCTCCCAGCGCGCCGAAGCTGAACCCGGCGTGGAAGACCGGCATGAGCGGCCGCTCCACGCGACGGATGACGGTCACGGCGGCGACGTTCATCGACACGTCGAACACGCCGAAGGATGCGCCGAGCAGCACCAGGGCGAGGCCGAGTTGCACCGGCGTGGTGACGAGGGCGAGGACGGGCAGCAGGCCCGCAGCCATGACGGCCGATACGAGGATCATGACCCGGGCACCGAAGCGGGCGCACAACCGGCCCGCCACCGAGGCGGCCGCGGCCAGTCCGACGCTGGCGCCGAGCAGGACGAGGCCGAGCACACCCGGGCTGGCGCCGATCTGTTCGGCAAGGCTCGGCATGCGCGGCGCCCACGAGCCGGCGATGACGCCGTTGAGCATGAAGACGACGAACACGGGAACTGCCCTCGTACGCACCTGGTCATCCCCCCTCTGGCGGGCACCCGGGCCGTGGCCGTGGTGGGCGCTCGACGTCGTCGTCGATCACCCGCCACGGTGCCGGCTCCGCCGCCGCCACCTCGGCCATCAGGTCGATCCCGCCCCGGCCCTCACCTGATGGACTCCGCCAGGCGAGCGGCGAGCGCGACCGTGGTCAGGCGGGTGCTGGCCCGTGGGATCACTGGCATCAGCGAGGCGTCGGCGACGTATACGTTGGACGACCCGCGCACGCGCCCGTCGGCACCCGCCACCGCCGCGCGATCACTGTCCGATCCCGTCGCGCAGGTACCGACCGGATGCCAGTACCACCCGGCATCTCGGCAATCGCCTCGCGCTGCGCCGGCGACCACGGGTCAGCGTCGTTATCTCGCTCACCAGTTTGGTTTCGGCGAGTTTGTGGGCCAGGTCGACCCCATCCAGGGCCACCTGACGGCGCGCAGGTCGACGGCCCAGCGGATCGGCCGCCGCCCGCGAATTGATCGCCCGGGCGACCGGCACGCACTCGCACCGACGCGGGGCCGTCGAGGGTTCCGACGGCCCCGCGCACGTGCCGGATCAGTAGACGCTGACCCCGTACGCGGCCAGCGCCTCCTTGACGGGCTGGAAGTAGGTGGTGCCGCCGGTGGTGCAGTTGCCGCTGCCTCCGGAGGTGAGGCCCAGGGCGGTGTTTCCGGCGAACAGCGAGCCACCGCTGTCGCCACCTTCGGCGCAGACGTTGGTCTTGATGAGGCCGTAGACCGAGCCCTCGGCGTAGTTGACGGTGGCGTTGAGCGCGGTGACCGAGCCGCTGCGCAGGCCGGTGGTGCTGCCCGAGCGCGACACCGACTGCCCGACGTAGGCGTCGCCGGCGCCGGTGATGTCGCGGTAGGAGCCGTTATAGAGGTAGACGTTGCCCGGACGGGTGACGTTGCTGTTGTCGTGGCGGACGATGCCGTAGTCGTTGCCGGGGAAGCTGCTGCCGACACGCGGGCCCAGGTACGTGCTCAGGGACGAGTTGGCGTACCAGTTCACGGAGATGTTGGTGCAGTGGCCGGCGGTCAGGAAGTACTGCGTGCCGCTGCTGTTTCGGACGTTGAACCCGAGGGAGCAGCGTCCTCCGCTGCCGGCGTAGATGGCGTGACCGCCGGAGATGGTGGTGCTGAGCACGCCGGGGTCCCGTTGCAGGCGGGCGGTGGCGCCGAGCTGGTCGACGGCGGAGCGCACCCGGTCGAGTGCGGCTCCGACGAGGGTGCTGTCCACGCTGACGACGACCTGGTTGGTGGTGGGGTCGGTCCACCACGCGGTGCCGGGGATCTTCGCGGTGCGCTCCAGTTCGGCGGTCGCCCGGCGCAGCTCCGCCGGGCCACGCGCGACCATCCTCGGCGTTGCGCCGGCGGCGGCGACCTGCCGTGCTGCCGCCGCGTCGGTCACGGTCACGACCATGTTGCCGCTCGCGTCGAGGTAGCTGCCTGCTGACCGTTCGCCGAGGGTGGCGACGAGTGTCGCGGCGGTCTCTGGGGAGGCGGGGGCGGCGTGGGCCGGTGTGCCGACCAGCGCGGTGACCATCAGGACGCCGCTTGCGGCGGCTGCGGCGGCTCGACGCCAGATTGACCTTGTGGGTCGCATTGCTCCTCCAAGGGGTGGGGGTGAGGGCGGGCCGGCGCTGTCCGCTGCCCGCGGCCCGGCTGGTCTGGGGGGATCAGGCGAACTATATAGATAGATCTTGATAATCTTGTATGGCGCGATACCTGCAACTATCACGCTTTATCCATAAGATGGCGGAAAGCCATGATGCGTCCTGGATGCTGTCGACCCACACGACGGTCCGATCTGGTCGGTCATCGCGGGATTCACGGCGTCCGGGACCGACGACATCCCGTCGCTGCCGGCTGCAGGAGACGGCCCCGCACCGCTCGGTCCGCCGCCGGTCGACCGCACCTGCGCGCCGGTACCGAAACCCAGGCCGAAGCCGACGAGCAGGCAGGCCGCGGCGAGCCAGGTGACGCCCCGCCTGCGCCACCTGCCGTCGGCGGCGCCATCGCCCAAGCCCTGTCGTGCGGGCGCTCGTTCCGGTCTGGGGCCCTGGATGCCGCTCGGTAAGACGGCTGATCGCCCGGCCATCGCCCCCGTCTGGGCGAGGACAGAGCCGGCTTCTCATCAGGAAACGCATCACGCATGTCAGGCTCCTCACGGGCCCGCTTGAGACCCGGTCGACCCGATCGGAAAGTCAGCCAGGCACGGTGGGCGCGTCACTGGGGGCAGCGGTGCAACGGCCAGCAGACGGGTGGGTCATGTCGGATTGGCTTGTCGGCACGTCACTCGCCTGGTCGGAGTGGGTGCGTTGGTGGGCCGGCCGGCCCTGCTCGGGGTCGCCCCTCCGCCTGGGGAACTGCGTCGGCAGGCGAGCCGCCGCGATTCTGGCTTGATGTACTCGCCGCCATCCGCGGCGGCGACCAGGCCGGTGAAGGGCGACTCTTCGGCGCTGCACCCGAACCTGCTGCCGCGCTGGGGAGGTACGCCTGGCACAGGATGAGCCGAGCACCGGCCGCTTCCTGGGGAGTAGCGAGCGGCCGGTGCCGGTTCGCGGCTCCCGCGGCACGGGATGTGCGGCGAGGAACCGGGGTGGGAAGGGTCGAGCCTGCCGGCAACCGTCGCCGGTGGCGGTCTTTCTTAGAAGGTGGCGACGTTGAGCAGCTTCTCCTTGATGCCGTCGCGGTCGTCGACGTTGTTCCAGTCCGTCGTACCGGCCGCCTGCAGGGCGGACTTGACCGTGCTGGGCGAGGCGGAGGGGTGGGTGGCCTTGTACAGGGCCGCGCCGCCGGCGACGTGGGGGCTGGCCATCGAGGTGCCGGAGATGGTGTTGTAGGCGGCGCCCTTCCAGGTGGACTCGATGCAGACACCGGGGGCGATCAGGTCGACGTCGGCGCCGTAGTTGGAGAAGTCGGCGAGGGTGTCGTCGACGTCGCTGCGGCAGGTCGCCGCGGCGCCACCGCCCGGCAGGCCGTTGAAGTCGGCGAGCGCGCTGACGGTGATCACCTCGTCGTACGCGGCGGGCACGAAGGTGCTGGAGTTGGCGGAGCTGTTGCCGGCCGCGACCACGTAGGTCACGCCGGCGGCGACCGACCTGCAGATCGCCTCGTGCATGGCGTCGGTGTTGCTGCCGCAGGTGCTGTCAGAGCCGGAGCCGCCGAGGCTCATGTTGGCGACCTCGATCTTGTCCGCGTTCGCGGTCACGTAGTCGATGCCACAGATGATGTCCGACCAGCTACCGCTGCCGGAGCTGCTGAGCACCCGCACCGGCCAGATCCGGGCGCCCGGGGCGACACCGACCACGCCGGTGCTGTTGTCGAGCGCGCCGATGGTGCCGGCGACGTGCGTGCCGTGCCCGTTGCCGTCGTCCGCGGTGCGCCCGGTGCTGCAGTTCTTCGCACCCGCGGTGTGGACGTTGAGGTCCGGGTGGTCCAGGTCGACGCCGGTGTCGATGACGGCGACGTCCACGTTGACCCGCTCGTCCACGCCGTTGATCTTCGCGGTCGGGCTGAGCTCGGCGTCGGCCCGGTTGATGCCGGTCGGCGTCGACTGCGCCGTGGTGGTGGCCACCCCGTCGGCCTGCACGAACAGCACCCGCGAATCACCGGCGATCCGCTCGGCGGCGGTGGCGCTCATTCGGGCCGAGTAGCCACGCAGCGCGTGCTGGTAGACGTGGCCGAGCGTCGCGCCGTTCGCGCGGGCGTGCGCGGCGGCGACGGACGCCGAGTCGACGTCCGCGCGGAGGACGACGATGTAGCCGCTGGTCGCGTCAGCGGGGGCGGCGGTGGCGCCCGTCGCTGCGGCGGAGGCGACGACGATGCCGGTGAGCATCGCGACGCCGAGGGTTCTGCGCATGGGGGTTCCTCTCCACGTGCGGTAGGGGGCGGATAGCCCACCCGGAGGTTGCCCCACCAGGAACGGCCTGGACCAGGAAGAATCGGCATTCGTTACAAGAAATATATGAATATTATTTAAAGGCGACATACCGGCGGACCCGACGTCGGGCACGTCGGGCCGCGGACCCTTCTTGCCGGGATATCGGCGCGTAGGGCCCTGGCGTTTCACCACGCCCTCTTGGTGGCGCGAAAGCGGGCGGATACCGTCGAGCGAGCCACAGCGAGAGGGGTCCGTGAGCGTATGGAGGTGCCGGATCCCGCCGTCGTACGTCGGGCCGCCGAGGGAGATCCCGCGGCGGTCGCGCGGGTTTTGACGCTGATCAGGCCGATCGTGGTGCGCTACAGCCTGGCGCGACTGGGTCATGTCGGCGTCGGCGGGGCCACCGCCGAGGACGTCGCGCAGGAGGTCTGCCTCGCCGTGCTACACGCCCTACCGCGGTTCACCGACCAAGGTCGCCCCTTCCTCGCGTTCATCTACCGCATCGCCGCCCGCAAGGTCGCCGACGCCTGCCGTGCCGCAACGCGGGACCGGACCGACAGCGTCGCCGACGTCCCGGACGCACCCGACCCCACTCCGGGTCCGGAGGTACGTGCTCTCACCGCCGACCTGAGTGCCCAACTGGCCGGGCTGCTGGCCCAGTTGCCGGCAACCCATCGCGAAATCCTGGTGCTACGGCTGGCGGTCGGCATGACCGCCGACGAGGTCGGTACGGTCCTGGGAATGACGCCAGGCGCGGTACGACTGGGACAGCACCGTGCGCTCACCCGGCTCCGCGCGCTCGCCGGTGACACCCTCGCCCAGGTGATCCCGTGACCCCCGACGGGCCCACTACTCCGCCGGACCCGGTCGAGCGGGACGACCGACTGCTCGACGCGATCAGCCGCGGTGAGCGGCCGGGCGACCACGCGGCCGACGACCTCCTCGCCGCCCTGTTGACCCGCTGGCACGCCGACGTGCTGGCGCGATCGCAGCACCTCGAATCCACCCTCCGGCTCCCGCCCGTGGAGCCGGCAGCCCAGGACACACCCGCACCGCCTGCAACGGTCGCCCCCGCACCCGGTCACCCGACCGCCGCCCGGCCCGACCGGTCACAGCACACTCCCCGCGCCGCACGCCTCAACCAGAAACCGGGACTGCGACCCAGACACAAGGCATACGCCGCGGCGACGCTGGCCCTGGTCACCATCACCAGCGGTGTCTGGCTCGGCGCCGCCCACGCCCAACCGGGCGAGCTGATGTGGCCGGTCACCCGACTGGTCCACGACGAGCGAGCCCAGGCGCTGATCACCGAGCGCGAGATCGGCCGAATGCTCGACCAAGCCCGGCAGGACCTCGCCGGCGGCCAGCACGCCGACGCCCGCTACCACCTGGAGCGCGCCGCGGCCCTGCTGGACCGCATCAACGACCACGAGACCGCCGTGCGGCTGCGAAACGACATCGAGCAACTCCGCCGACGGCTGCCATCCCCCGCCCCGGCCGCTCCGGAGAACCCATCGGCCCCCGGTGCCCACATCCCGACCGACCTACCGGCACCCTCCCACACGGCGCCAGCCACCGCCGCCGCCACGCAGCCCGCAGGGACCGATCCGGGGTCATCGACCGACACCTCGACGCAGTCGACACCTGCGCCACCGGCAGCCGAAAGCCGACCGACGAACCGGCCCCGACCGACGCCGCCAGCCCGGCCAAGTATCCCAGCGACGGCGCCGCAGCCACAGACGGCTCCGCAACCACAACCGTCGGCAGCGAAGACGTCAACCGCCGAGACCGATGCAAACCATCGGGCTTCAACCCACGTGTGCCACGCCCCTAGTACTGCAACGGCAGTTATGGCGGGTAGCCGCGTTGGCGGTAGTGGCTGGTGCGGGCTTGGTGTTGACGTCGGCGGCGCCAGCGTGACCAGGCCCAGATGCGGGTCGGGCAGTGTGGGGTGGTGAGGATCAGGGACACCATGAGTCGGCGGATCTCCGGTCCGGTGTAGCCGATCATCATGTCCTCGCTGACGCTGTTTCCCCTTTTGCGGCAACGGTTCTGGCGGCGGCTAGCCAGGCGTGGGTGGCCATGGCGAGGGTGATGTGGGCGTGCCAGGCCCGCCAGTCACGGACCTGGTAGTCGTCCAGGCCGGCTTCTTGTTTGGTCTGTTGGAAGCATTCCTCGATGGCCCACCGGCTGCCGGCGATGCGGACCAGGTCGATCAGGCGGGTGCGGCGGGGGCCGTAGCAGACGTAGTAGGCGATCTCGCCGGTGGTGATGCTGCGTCGGGCGAGCAGCCAGTGCCCGCGCCCCGGCCGCCAGCAGATCCGCACCGGCACCCGGGCCCACAGGTATTCACGGGGACCGTGCGCGCCGGCGCCGGCGGACAGCCGGCACCACGCTTGAGCGGGTAGGGCGGCGATCAGCTCGTCGGCCCGGGCGGTGCCCATGCTGGTGGTGATCATGTCGTCGTTGCGGCGGGCGGCCAGCACATAGCCCACATCACGCTCTTCCAGCCACACCCGCAAGCTCTTGACCTGCCCGTAAGCCTCATCGCCGGTGACCCACCCGACCGGCACCCCCGCGTCGAGTGCCCGAGCCAGCATGGCCTTGGCGATCTGCGGCTTGGTCGCGAACTCCACCTCATCGCCGATGCCCGCGGCAGCGTTCACGGTCGTCGGTCCACGCCGCAGGCAGGTACAACCGCCGGTCGATCAACCCGTGCCCTCTAGACGAGCGGTAGGCCAGGAACACCCCGACCTGGCAGTTCTCGACCCGGCCGGCAGTGCCGGAGTACTGCCGGGCCACCCCGGCCGACCGCACGCCCTTCTTCAGGAACCCCGTGTCATCGACGACCAGCACCCCCTGAGGTTCGCCGAGGTGCTCCACCAGGTAGTCCCGCACATCATCGCGAACCGCCTCGACATCCCAATCGGCCCAGCGCAGCAGCCGCTGCATGCCATCCGGCGACACCTCACCCGCCCGCTCAGCCAGGGTCCAGCCGTTCTTACGCTGCAACCCGGCCGCCAGCCCACACAGATACTGCCGAACCCGAGCCCGCGGCTCAGCCCGCCGGAACCGGCCCGCGATCCGCGCGTGCAACCGATCCAACTCCGCCGCCCACGCATCGACCTCCGCCACCGCCACGGCAGACATCATTCCCTACGGGCATCCACAACTGCCGTTGCAGTACTAAGGGCACCGACCTGTCCCGGTGGAGCGCCGAGGACATCGAAGCCGTCGCCGCCACGCTCAACGCTCGGCCCCGCAAGACACTCGGGTGGAAGACGCCCGCCGAAGCGTTCAACGAACAGCTAACCTTGCTCCAACAAGCCGGTGTTGCATCCACCGGTTGAGTCCAGTCAGTACACGTCTTTCCGGTTCACCACCCACCTGCTCGCCGCCGGTATCGACGCCTCCATCGGCAGCGTCGGCGCCGCCCTCGACAACGCGCTGATGGAATCCACCATCGGCCTGCACAAGACCGAACTGATCAAGCCCCGGGGCCGGTGGCGCACCCTGGCCCAGGTCGAACTGGCCACCGCCGAGTGGGTCGACTGGTACAACAACCAGCGACTGCACTCAGCCATCGGACACGTCCCACCCACCGAATACGAATCGACGTTCTACGCTCAACACCAGCCCCACGAGGTGGTTGGAGCCAACAGCTGAAGTCTCCACAAAACCCGGGGCGGTTTACCTGGCCAAGGTCCGACGTGGACGCGTCACCCTCGAACAAGCGGCTAATCAGAACTGAGACAGAACACTAGCAAATCATGATCAAACCGGACATGGAAGAACAACGCCGGGGCCGTGGGTGCTGGCCAGGACGACACCGGTGGTCTGGCCGTAGGCTGCGAGGACATGCTGGGCGGCAGTACTGGTGGCCCGGGAGCCGCGCAGTGTCTTGCTGGCCACGGCGATCGCCCGCCGCTTCGCCGGCGGTGTGGCTACGGCCCGGCTGGCGGTGAACAGGTCCGGGTCCAAGGCCTGCAACAACCGGCGGATCATCGCCTCCGACGGGCGCCGGTCCGGGGCGATACCCAGCGCGAGCGCGGTCCCAGCGGGGACGTCATCGATCCACTCGGCGATCGCGGTGTACGACCGGTCGCCGGCGCCACGGCAGCAGTGTCTTGAGCTGGGCGTACAGGGTGGGCTGGTTGACCTTGACCGGGATCAGCAGGTGGCCGCCACGTTCGGCGATCTCGTTGGCGTGGTTGGTTTGGGTGTGCAGGGCGTCCGCGACGAACACCAGGCCGTGCAGGCTGCCCAGCACCTATTCGACCGCGTTCAGCAGTGGTGTGAAGGCGGGGATTTCGTTCGACTTCGCCGCGACGGTGGCCTGCGCGAGGACGACCCCGGTGCTGGTGTCCAGCGCGGACAGCAGATGCACCTGGCTACCGTCGGACCGCCGTGCGGCGCGGATCGTCTTGCCGTCGATGGCGATCACGGTTCGGTATCGCGGTCGCCGGGGTGTGACCGGCGACTGGGTCCGGGTGCGCAGCCAGCCGGCGAGGACTACCGCGAGCAAATCGGCGTCCAGGCGGGTCAGCAGCCGCCACACCGTCGTGCCCGCGGGTACGGCGTGGGTGAACCCGAGCCAGGTCTGGGCCCGCTCGTCAGGTCGTGCAGCCAGTCCGTGATCGCCGCGAACGACGACGCGCCAGCCATGACGGCGCACACGGCCACGGTGAGCAGCCCGGCGAGGGGATAGCGCACCCCACGCGGGTCACGGGGATCAGGGACCTCGGTCAACGCGTGCAGCAGCCCGCCCTGTTCACCCTCGGTGACCGGCCTGGGCGGGACGTTGGTGCGGTGTGCCGTTACGGCCACCGCGGAGATGAGGGTCGATGCCATCGGCGGGCGAGGTTTCTCCTGGTGTCTTGAAGCGTCGCAACTCCATGATCATCGACGAGATCCCACCCGCTTCTCCTGCCTCCACAGAAGACACTCACACCGCATATCCCCAGCTCAGAGCACCCGCTGTCCGACTACGCAATCGCCCTGTCCGATTCGATCATCGTCTGCCGAAGCCGGCGCAGGTGCAACGCGACTTGCAGTTCCAGCGCCTGCTGCGGCTGCTTCCAGCCGACGCCAAGCAGGGTGGCAATGCGCTCGAGTCGCAGCGCGACGGTGTTGGTGTGCACCTGCAGTACCGATCGGGCCGCCTTGAGGTTTCCCCCGGTGGCGAAGTATGCCTCCAGCGTGCCGACAAGGTCGCTTCCCCGCCGTGCGTCGTGATCGAGCAGCGGTCCCAGTCTCGCCCGTACGAAGTCGTTGACGTCGTCAGGCCCGGGGGAGCCGAGGATCATCCCTGCGAACCCGAGCCCGCCGACGTCGCAAGATTCTCCGTGGCGGCCGAGCGCGAGCAGGGCGGACAGGCCGCGGCGGGCTTCGTGATAGGCGTTGCGAATCGCCGCGGGACCGGCGGCGGGTCCGTCAGCTCCCGCCGTGACGACGCATTCGAGTGCCTCGCGTAGCCGAGCCGAGACGAGCTGCGCCGCCTCGGCCGGTACCTTACCTGGGAGGATCACGACGATGCGCCCGTCGTGGTGTCCCGCGAGGCCCCGATGCTCCGCCGCGAGCCGGGCGGCCACGGCCACCGCCCGGTCCCGGTCGTCGTGGTTCACTGCGGCAACGACGACGGCGTGTTCGACGTCGAGGTTGGTTCGGTGGCGGCGGGCCCGCTCGCGCAGCGTCGCGGAGTCCCGGTCCGGATGCAGCAGCACGTCGTTGAGGAGTTCCCCTCGCACGCGGTGCTCGGCCTCGGCGACCGACCGCTGAAACAGCAGCAGCAGCGCTGTGACGACCGCTGCGCGTTCGAAGATCCGCTGAGCCGGCTGGGCCAGCTGGTCGGGGCCGGACAGAACGAGGGTGCCCAGGTGGTCGGTGCCGGCCACCGCGGTCGCCAGCCAGCAGCGGCCGGTCGTTAGGTCCAGTTGGACGGTGCCTCCGGTCCGGCGGGCGTCGTGTACGGCGGCGAGCAGCCGTTCGTCGACTATGGGCGGCCTTCCCCCGACGGTCGCAAGCGCGATACCGTCGGGATCAAGCACCGCTACGCCGCCGCCGAGGACCTCGGCGATTGCTGTGGCGACATCGACAGCGCCGCCGCCATGGAGCAGCACTTCGGTAAGTCGGTCGTGCGCGTCGGCGGCGAGCTCAACTTCATGCGCATGCCCCCGTACGAGGGCGGTCACCTGATCCAGCTCGCGTAACGCGGCCTGAGCCTCGGAGAACAGTCGGGCGTTCTCGAGCGCGACGACGGCATGCGCGGCGAGGCTGGTTGCTAACGCTACCTCCTCGGGTGGGAATGGGCGGGGCGAACGGTTTCCGGCGAGCAGCGCGCCGATGACTCTGCCAGCGAGCAGCAGCGGCACACCGAGCAGGGCGTGGATGCCCTCGTCCCTGACGGCGGCGTCGACTGCGGCGATGTGCACGAAACGGTCGTCCGACTGGTAGTCGCCGGTGGCGTATGGGGTGGCGGTGTGTACCACGAGGCCGCCGAGACCCACTCCGAGTGGCAACTGGATCGTGCGGAACCGGGCGGACACCGACCCGTCGGTGACCCGGATGTAGACGTCGCGCCGACCATCGTCGATGAGGCTCAGGTAGGCGAGGTCGACGCCGAGGAGGTTGCGGGCGCGACGGACGATGGCGCGCAGCACGGCGTCGACGTCGCGGATGGCGGCCAGGTCAGTCGCGGTCTCGTACAGGGCACGCAGCTCCGCCTCACGTCGGCGTTGCTGCGTCATCTTGGTCCGCACCCGCAGCGAGACCTCAATCTCCGCCCGTAGCCGCTCGAGCTCCGCCTCGCTTGCGCCTTCTTCGCATGCGAGACGGAGCTGTTCCTCGAACGCTTCGGGTGGGGCCTCCTGGTCGAGGAGCTCAACGAACGAACGTGTCATGGCAGGAGGTTATGTCTTCGCCCGTGCGAATACGAACCGCAGAAAGCCGCTCCGGCCCCTTGGCCGCCGGGCTATAGGCTCACTCCGGTGAATACCAGAACCCGTACCTCGGTGTAGTCCTCCATGGCCGCGCGGATTCCTTCCCGGCCGGCGCCCGATGCCTTCACCCCGCCGTACGGCATCTGGTCGGCGCGGTAGGAGGGGACGTCTCCTACGATCACGCCGCCGACGTTCAGTCTTGTATAGGCCTGGAACGCGGTCTGGATAACGTGGGTGAAAACGCCGGCCTGGAGCCCGTGCCGCGACTCGTCAACCATCCGGAGTGCTTCGTCGAGGCCGGTAGCGGCTGCCATGCTGACCACGGGACCGAACACCTCTTCGGTCCAGACCTTCGCATTCAGCGGCACACCCTCCAGAATGGTGGGTGCGTAGGTGGTTCCGTCCCGGAAGCCGCCGGCAAGGACCGTGGCACCCGCCGCGACGGCCTCGTCGACCCAGGAGGCGACCCGCTGTGTGGCCTCGTCGTTGATGAGCGGGCCGACATCGGTGCGTTCATCCCACGGATCCCCGGTGTGCAGTGCCTTCGTCGCAGCAACGATCCGCTCGCGTAGCTCGTCGTACACCGTTCGGTCAGCGATGACCCGCTGCACCGAGATGCAGGACTGACCCGCCTGGTAGCTGGCGAACGCCGCGATCCGTCGGGCCGCCCAGTCGAGATCGGTTGCGCTCGACCAGTCACTGCAGACGAGCGCCGCGGCGTTGCCACCGAGTTCGAGAGTGACGTGCTTGCGCGGGACCGCGTCCTTGATGGACCAGCCCACCGCGGCCGAGCCGGTGAACGACACCACAGGCAGCCTGGCGTCGTGGACCAGCCCCACAGTGATGTCGTCTCCGACGGGAAGCACGGAGAACACACCGGGTGGCAGATCCGTCTCGGCGAGGAGTTCACCGAGGAGCAGGGCGGACAGCGGGGTCCTCGGCGCTGGTTTGACGATGACCGGCGCACCAACGGCGATCGCCGGCGCGACCTTGTGGGCCACGAGATTCAACGGAAAGTTGAACGGCGTGATTGCCAGCACCGGCCCTCTGGGATAGCGACGGGTCACCGCGACGCGACCGGCACTGGCCGTTTCGGTGTCGAGCCGTTGCAGCTCCCCTGACCACCGGCGTGCCTCCTCAGCGGCGAACCGGAATGTGGACGCCGCGCGGGCCACCTCGCCGCGTGACCATTTCAGCGGTTTGCCGGTCTCGGCAGTGATCACGCGAGAAATCTCGTCGGCGCGCTCGGCGAGCCGCGCCGATACGTGCGCCAGCGCGTCGGCTCGGGTGTGCGCCGGGAGCGCCGCCGCCGTGTACTGGACGGCGTCGGCGGCGGCGAGCGCCTCCTCGACCTGCTGTGCCGTGGGGATCGACACCGTACCCACATGCCTGCCGTCGTAGGGGTGGATGACGTGCAAGACGTTGTCACCCATTTGCGGCTGCCCGGCGATCCAGCACGGCGTGATGGTCTCGGTCATGCGGTCTCACGCACGACAGTGGCGGGGACCGCTGGCTCGGGTGCGAGACCGGCGTCGGCGGCGAGGTCGCGCTGGGAGGTCTCCCGCGAAACGATCAGAGCGGCGATGGTGATCAGCGCCATGGCAGCGACATAGATCGAGATCGGCACGGCCGAGTTGAACTTGGCCAGCAGGGCCAACGCGATGATCGGGGCGAGGCTTCCGGCGAACACCGAGGCGAGCTGGTAGCCGATGGAGGCGCCGCTATAGCGCACGCCCGTACCGAACAGTTCGGAGAAGAACGCCGCCTGGGGACCGTACATCGCGCCGTGGAGGATGAGGCCGATGGTGATGGCGACGGTGATGGCGACGGGCGACTTGGTGTCCACGAGCACGAAGAACACGAACGCCCAGACGAGGACCCCGACCGCGCCGAACAGGTAGATCGGCCGCCGGCCGAACCGGTCGGAGAGTGCCCCCCACACCGGGATGACGGCGAAGTGAACGACCGAAGCTACCAGTACAGCGTTCAGGGCCGTCTGCTTGCTCATGCCGAGCGCGGTCGTGATGTAGGTCAGGACGAACACGGTGAAGATGTAGTACGAGACGTTCTCCACGACGCGGGCGCCCATCGCCACGATGACCGGACGCCGGTACCGCTGTACAACCTCCAGTATCGGCGCCTTGCGGCGTACCTTTGCCTGCTCCATCTCCTCCTGTGCCTGTTGAAAGACCGGTGACTCGCTCAACGACACACGAATATAGAGACCGATGGCGATCAGAGCGGCGCTGAGCAGGAACGGCACGCGCCAACCCCAGGAGGCGAAGGCTGCATCGGAGGTCGTGGCGGTCATGATTGCCAGAACACCGACGGCGAGCAGATTACCCGCAGGCACGCCAGCCTGCGGCCAACTGGCCCAGAATCCGCGCCGTCGCGGATCGCCGTGCTCCGCCACCATCAGCACCGCTCCGCCCCACTCGCCGCCGACGGCGAAGCCCTGCAGCAGGCGGCAGATGATCAAGAGGATCGGTGCCCACACCCCGATGGAGGCGTAGGTCGGCAGCAGCCCGATCGCGAACGTTGCCACGCCCATGATCAGCAGGCTCAGAACGAGCATACGCTTACGGCCGATCCGGTCACCGAAGTGACCGAACACGATGCCACCGAGTGGCCGGGCCACGAAACCCACGGCGTAAGTAGCGAACGCCAGGAGCGTCCCGATGACCGGGTCGAATTCCGGAAAGAACAGGCTATTGAAGACGAGCGCGGCGGCGGATCCAAAAATGAAGAAGTCGTACCACTCGACCGTGGTGCCGACCAGGCTCGCTACCACCACCTTCCGAATGGATGAACGCTCAACGGCTGCGGTCTCAGGCATTAACGTATCCTCCGTACAGGCTCTGAGTTAGGGGTGAATCGGGGGTTAAGGGCGGCTGGTGGGCGATTCCGAGAAGACGAGGGTCTGACGTACGACGTCCCCGCTCGCCAGCGCGTCAAAGGCGGAGTTGAGCTCCGCGAGCCGGACGTCGCGGCTGCGCAGCTCGTCCACGGGCAACAGACCCGCCTGGTAGAGCGCGAGGTAGCGTGGCACGTCACGGCGGGGCACCGCCGAGCCCATGTACGAGCCGATCAGACGACGCTCCTCGGCCACAATGCCCAAAGCCGGAAGGGTCAGCCGCTGGTCCGGATGCGGCAGCCCGATCGAGACTGTCGTGCCGCCCCGACGGGTGGCCGCATAGGCCGCGGCGAGAACGTCGGCGTCGCCGACCGCCTCGAACGCGTAATGAGCACCGCCTCGGGTGATATCCCGGATCGCCTCGACCGCGTGATCGCCGGCCCGGACCACCTCCGTCGCGCCGAGTCGCTTCGCCACCTCGAACTTGGCCGGCTCGGTGTCAACAGCGATAACGGGATGGCAACCGGCGAGCCGCGCGCCCATCACGGCGCTGAGGCCGACGCCACCAAGACCGAACACCACCGCCGAGGAGCCCGGCTCCGCGCGGGCCGTATTGATCACGGCGCCGACACCGGTTAGCAGCGCGCAGCCGAACAGCGCCGCTGTCTCGAATGGGATGTCGTCCGGCACCGCGACCAGCGAGGCGGCTGACGCCACGGTGCGCTCGGCGAAGCCTGACACCCCGAGATGGTGGTGGATTGGTTGTCCATCGCCGCGACGGAAAGGCCGCGTCCCGGACAGCAGTGTCCCCGCCCCATTGGCCGCAGCGCCCCGCTCACAGAGCGCGGGCCGCCCAGACTGGCAGGACACGCAGGTCCCGCAGACCGGCACGAACGAGAAGACGACGTGGTCTCCGGCGCGAAGCGTGGTGACTGCTGGGCCTACGTCCTCGACGACGCCGGCGGCCTCGTGACCGAGTACCATCGGAGTCGGTCGTGGTCGCGCACCGCTGATCACCGACAAGTCCGAGTGACACAAACCCGCCGCGCCGATCCGGACAAGAGCCTCCCCCGGCCCGGGCGGATCGAGTTCCAACTCCTCGATGACCAACGGGCGGCTGCTGCGGTACGGCGCGGACCTCCCCATCGTCGTCAGGACTGCGGCGCTGACCTTCATGCGGCGACCCCTTCA
Organism: Micromonospora sp. CPCC 205739; assembly: GCF_036906795.1. Taxonomy (NCBI): domain Bacteria; kingdom Bacillati; phylum Actinomycetota; class Actinomycetes; order Micromonosporales; family Micromonosporaceae; genus Micromonospora; species Micromonospora sp. CPCC 205739. The sequence continues at coordinate 92,318 of NZ_JBAKHS010000022.1, forward strand.
CCGTGGCTGCTTCGCAGACAACGTAGGCCGGTACCACGGCTCACGCGATGGTGTTGTCACACAGCTGCCGACGGCTCTGCTGGTGCTGGCAACCAGCGTCGGGCGCATCGCTCGGTGAGGGGCTGCGGTAGTCGCGCGAACCAACACGAGGTGCCGGGGCGCGGCCTACTGCTCGCGGATCAGCGGAACGGGCATGGCGACGTACGGCCCGAACCGGCTGTGGCTGGCCGACATCACCGAACACCGCACCGGCGAGAGCAAGCTCTACCTGTGCGCGATCAAGGACGTGTGGTCGAACCGGATCGTCGGCTACTCCATCGACTCACGGATGAAGTCCCGGCTGGCCGTCAACGCGTTGCACAACGCCGTAGCCCGACGCGGCCCAGTGGCCGGCTGCGTGCTACACACCGACCGCGGGTCGCAGTTTCGCAGCCGGAAGCTCATCCGCGCCCTGCACCAGCATCACATGCTCGGATCGATGGGCAGAGTCGGTGCCGCCGGCGACAACGCCGCCATGGAATCGTTCTTCGGCCTGCTGCAGAACAACGTCCTCGACCGGCGGACCTGGACCACCCGCCAGCAGCTGAGGACCGCGATCGTGACCTGGATCGAACGGACCTACCACCGCCGCCGACGGCAGCGATCCCTGTCCCGGTTGACCCCAATCGAGTACGAGAACATCATGACCCCACCGGCCAGTCAGGCCGCGTGACTGAACTGTCACCTACCGGTGCAGCAGACCCGATCTACCCAAGGGCCCTTGCTACGGAGGAGGCGCGCACGACGGAGCGCTCGGCCTGGCGACGCTGTCACGGAACGTGACGCCTGCGCGGCGGCATGTGCGGACGTTAACGTCGGCGGCTTGGGCTGGGTAGCCGGTGGCGGTGACGTCTTTAGGATGGCTGCGTGGCGGTCGAGCTAGCGTCTTCCTGGTGCGCGACAGATCTCGGGGTCTACCGCCCATGCCGGTACACCTACGAGCGGTACCCGCTTAGCAGCGTGCCGCCCGTGCTTGAGGCTCTCGGCGGCTTCCGATGGCTTGGCGATCGGGGACAGCCCAACGCCGACAACGTCGCCCTGCTGACTCGTCTAAACACAAGTCTGAACGCCGTCGGTGTGGCGCTGCCCGAAGATTTCGTCCAGTTCTACTCCTGGGATGGCTGGGCAGCCGAGCTGGACGCGGTGTCCGTGACTGGGTGCTGGACCAGGCTCGGTCGGCTGCCCACGTTCAGTCCCGTCGAGCCGGGCGCGTTCCTGGTCCGGTTCATGTCCGACCAACAGGACTGTGTCATCTGGTACCTGTACCTGCGCCGTGGGGAGCCGGCATTCGTCGTGCACGCGTACGGCCTCGAATTCGACTACGAGGACGACGACGAGGAGTCCCGAGTGATCTATCGGTGCGCGTCCACGTTCGAGGAGTTCGCCTACCGGTTCTGGGTAGAGAACCGGATCTGGCGCCACCTGAATGATCCGAGCGCTGGGCCACTACCGGCACGGCTCGCTGAGTACCTCGCGCATTATCCGCAGCCAGCGTCCTGACGATCCAGATCGGTAGCACGTCCGCTCATGGCCACGTCCGGACGGCAACCGGGCCAGCTCGGCGTTACGCTCCGTGACGCGCGGATCGCGGCATGGGCGTGCAGGTACAGCGTCGTCTCGTAACGCTGATTGCCGCACTCGTCAGACCTCGGTGGCGGCGGGTGGGATGCGCCACCGCAGTACGGCCTTGCCGGCGACGTGCTCCAGAGTCAGCGGGTACACCTGTCCAAACGGCCTGCCTGCTTTGAATCGCTGAAGTTCGCTCGGTGCCCAGCCGACACAAAGGATCGGGCAGCCGGCTACCTCGATCACTCCGGCGCCGAGGGGATCCTGCCAGCCTGCTCGCCATCCGAGATGGTGATGGCTGTGTAGGTCGACGGACGCCATGTGCGCGAAGTGCCCCCTCGCGGCCGCCCACCGGTTGATCGTCGCCGCTCGCTCGTGCGCGACTTCGACGGGTAGATCCAACCAGCCGTGCAGGCGGTTGGTGTGGAAGGCCGGAATCGGTTGCGCGCCGAAGTGCGCCCAGGCCTCCTCATCGCCTTTGCCCCAGATTCGCAAGTCGGCTAACCCGTCAACACTGCGCGCCGTCGGCAGGAAGCCGACCCATGAGTCGAGCGCAACCGCGTCGCCGATGACCATCCCGCACGGGTCCACGGGCAGATCACCCAGGACCACCGGTTCCTCTCCAGCTGACACCGCCGACCACGGCAGGTTCAGGTCGATTTCAATCGTGGCTATGGTGTCGATTGCCTCGTATGTACCGGGCCGGGTCCGCGCCGTCACCGTCAACGCTCCGGGTCCGGCGGGCACTGCGACCGCCTCGGCGAGCCAGTCCTGCAGATGGGCGCCGCCCGCATCCGCCGCCCGCATCGCACGAGCCGACAACGGCTTCCCAAGGTCGGCCCACTGATCGAGAAACCCGCCGCAGGCCAGCACGACAGTCCGCGACGGCACCACCACCCGACGCAGTGCCACAGTCATCGACGCGGAATCGTCACTGCTGTTCATCGCTCCCGATCATCACACCCCATGGGCCTTTGGGGCATCCGCTCATCGGCAAGACCGAGCGCGCTGTCTCGACCGACCAACTGTGACGTTGCGTGACGCGCGCTCAGCGGCAGAAGAGGATGTCTGCATCGATCAGTAGAGCCACCGGTCGAGCACTGCGGGCCAGAAGTGGGTTGCATGGTCGCCGTCCCCGAACGCGCGCGGGTCAAGGGCCCTGATCCGCTCCAACAGGTCGGCGAGCTCCGCGAGCGCTTTCTCTTCGGCCTGTCCGTCTCTTCGTCCCAGCGGCCAATGACGGTTGAGCTGGTCAGCCAGCTACCAACCATGTGCAGCGAACACAGCCAGTGGGTGATCGTTGAGTTGACGAACCAGGTGCTGCCGTCCGACGACCATGCCTGCACCTCACCGGTCCCCGGCGCGGCACCGTACACCCAGTCCAGATCGTCGGAGTTCGCCAACCGGTACATCGTCGGCTCCACGTGGAATGACACCGCACTCACGAGGTCATCGATCAGCGGTACGCCACAAGAGACCAGCGCGGCCTTCTGCGGCTCGGGAAGCCGCCACGTCGCCACGTCCAGCTCGGTGGCACGCACCACCCGCCCAGTACCAGCCCAGGCCATCACCGCTTCGAACGCGGGAGGCGACGGAAGATCATCAACGGGCACGCCAATGAGGGTAGTCCGGGCAAGGTTCCAAGCACCCAGTGGTCGTGTAGCGGCCAGACATCCGATCTTCGGCAGATCCGCTCGTTGTGGTAGCTACGTTCCAGAAGCCATATAGGCGGCGAGGATGTAGTTGGGGTGCCGGTCCAGGTTCTTGCGGGCGCGGTCGTAGCGCATGGTCGTCCGCGGATCGGCGTGACGGGCGGCGATTTGCACGTCGCGCAGGCTCACGCCAGCGTCGAGCATGGTGGTGACGAAGGTGTGGCGCAGCATATGCGGGTGCATCCTCGGCATCCGGATCCCGGCGGCGGCCGCCAAATGCCGGAGCCGGCGGGTTGCCGCATGCCGATCCATCCGGACCCCGAGGGTGTTGCGCAGGATCGGACCATCAAGGCGGCCGTCGACCGCACGGTCCACGGCTCTGGCCACGGCGGGCGGCAGCGGGACGAGGACGACCTTGCCGCCCTTGCCGCGAACGAGTAGGACGCGGTGGTCGTGTTCCTCTCCGAGGTCGCCCATGTTCGCACCGCAGGTTTCGAAGATCCGCAATCCGAGCAGGCCAAGCATGGCGATCAGCGCGAAGTCGTTCGGATTGGCCGACAGCCGCGCTGCGGTGATCAGGGCCTCGAACTGCAGGTGCCCCAGCCCGAGGGTGGGTGATTCGGGTGGCACGACCGGTCGACGGACGTAGTCGGCCGGGGAGTGCGGCAGGATGCCGTCGATGACGCAGACGCGGTAGAAGCCGACCACCACCGACAAGCGGCGGGAGACGGTCGATGGCTGGAAGCGGCGTACGTCCTGCAGCCAGCGCACGTACCGCTCGATGTCCACGCGTGCGGCCGACAGCGGCTCCAGGTCCTGGTGGGTGCACCAGGTCAGGAAGACGCGCAGGTCGGACTCGGTGTGCAGCCGCGAGTCACCACGGTACCGACCGAGATAGGCAGAAACCGCCGCACGGAGAACAACACGATCAGGAGAGACGACGCCGGGACCGGAAGCGGGAGAGGTAGTCATACCTCACGGTGCGTCACCAGTCACAGTCGATGCCAACGCCCTCCGCGCGGCAGATGAGGGGTAGTTGCGCCCGCGGTGGTGATGTCTAGAGTCTGCGTCGTGACTGACACTGGAGCCGACGTCGACAAGCGCGTTGCCGAGGCGTGGGCGCGGATCGAGGCTGGCCTGAGTCGCGTCCTGCCGGCTTCCCTACGGCAGCTCAATGCGCCGGCTGCGGTACAGGCAATCGATGCGGTGGAGGCCGCCTTGGCCGTGCAACTGCCGCAGGATTTCCGCGCTAGTCTCCGCAGGCACAACGGAACCGACCCTGGCCCGACGCTGCCGCCCCCTGAGCCCAGCCCGGTACCGCTGACTTACCTCTGCGACACCAACAAGATCATCGAGATGACCCGGATGTGGCGCGACAACTATCATCCGGAGCCGGACTGGGACGATCCTCAGGTCTGGGCATACCTGGTCGACCGAGGCGAACATCTCTTCTTGAACGGACCGGTGCGACCGATCATCGGTTCGCCGGGCGCAGTGGTCGTGGGCGACATGAACGGCGACGTGCAGTGGCTGCTCGACTTTGATCCGGCACCGGGGGGAACGCCCGGACAGGTGGTTCGGGTTGATGTCGAATGCGCCTCGTGGGACGTGCTGGCTCCGTCCTGGACGCAGCTGCTTGTCCGCTACGCCGAGGATCTGGAACTGTTCGCGGCTGATCCTGGCAGCTCGCCTCTAGAGATCGATCGCTTCGCGGGACCGGCGTGCGAATGGGGCAGCACGCCGTCGGACTCTTGGGGGATGCGTCCGGCATGGCTGCAAAACGTTGAAGCTCGCAGTCCATACCCGTCATGACGGCCCCCTATACAGCTGTCCTCACGGCCGAGTGCGCCGCCGGCCGCCTACGTGATCCTGAAGCAGCGAATGCCCGCTCATCGGCTACTTGTTTCATTGACCTGCGACCGTGGCCCGGCCAGGCTTCGGTTGAGG
>NZ_JBAKHS010000023.1:0-84278 GCF_036906795.1 Micromonospora sp. CPCC 205739
TGCCGGAACACGGCGCGGTCTGCGCTCGGGTCGATCACGGCTGTGACGCTACGTGTCCAACAGCTCTACATCTTATTGTATCTACAGTCCTACGTCGTTACGGTGAAGTCAGGGGAGTCCAGGAGTCAGCTCCGGACCGCATGCCTTGCCATCGACTTCATGCTCCAGGGGGCCCAGTGCCGCGCGTCTCGTATGACGAGTACCTGTTCGCCGTCGCCTTGACCTTGGCCCGACGGCACCGGCCGGTCTGGTCGTGGCGGCATTGGCGGCGCATCTGCCGCTGCGGCGCGAACCTGCCCTGCCGGAGTCGCCACCGCATCCCGATCAACCGCGGCCACTGGCCCAGCCAGGGCGGCCCTCGATGACCACTCATCACCCGATCACGCCGGCCTGGACGTGCGGCGGCTGCGCCGGCGAGTGGCCCTGCCAGACCCGCCGCCGGGAACTGCTGGCCGAGTACGACAAGGCCCCGGTGTCGCTTGCCCTCTACCTGGCCGCCCATCTCGTCGACGCCGCTCAGGACCTGGCCCCCGTCCCCGCCGGCCACCTGCATTACCGGTTCCTCGGCTGGATCAGATGAGCATCCTCCGGCCAGGCGACGAGAAGTTCCACTACAGCGACGGTTCCCACAAGTGGATCCCGCCGAACCCGGACTACGACCAGGAGGTCTGGGACGAGCAGGTCCGCCAGCACAAGCAAGGCCACCTGAGAAACCAGCGCCCCAAGGTCCGCATCCAGCGCCTCGTCTGACGCCAGCAGTACAGCAGCGAAGTACAGCAACCGTGCCAGCCGAACCGAGCCGAGAGGCGCGTCGGCAGGCCCCTTGACCTCGCACCAAGCCCGATCCGACCCGCTCGCCGAGAGTTCACACCGAAGAGGTCACTGGTTCGATCCCAGTATCGCCCACCATGAATATGGCAAGTTCAAGGCCCCTCAATCGAGGGGCCTTGACTCGTATCTGAGGGTCAGTCGTTGCCCGGAGGCAGCGAGAAGGCAGCAAAGGACTTCAGCACACGACGGTCGCGCTCAGCCGTCGAGTGGGTATAGCGGTTCAACGTCGTCGATGTCTGCTCGTGTCCCATCACCTTCGCCACGTCGTTGATCGGTACCCCATCGGAGACGAGCCACGTCGCGTATGAGTGCCGCAGGTCGTGAAACCGGAGCCCGAGGGGCAGGCCCGCGCGTTGCAACGACGGCTTCCAGATCCGAGCCCGGAACGTGCCCCGCTTGAGTGGTGCGCCGGTTCGGGCAACGAAGATCAGACCGTCGGCGCCCGTTCCGAAGGACTGCCGGTGGTCGGTCAGCGCCTGGACGACGAAGGAGGGCAGCGGCACGGTCCGGCGGCCAGCTCGTGACTTTGGGTACGGCTTTAGCGTCACATGCCCGGACACCTCCTCCGCGACCCGCACCACTCGCAGGACGCCCGCGGTTAGGTCGACGGCGTCCCAGCGGAGCCCGGCGCACTCACCCGCGCAGTCCCGTGCCGGCGGCGACGGCGACCAGGGCGCGGTACCGGTTCGGGACGGCGGGGAGAAGCCTGTCGAACAGGTCCGCGCGTGAGACGACCAGCTCGTCGGTGTCCATGCGGCGCCGCGGTGGGAGGCGGACTCCCTCGCAGGGGTTGAATCCGATGAGTCGGTCCCGGATCGCCGACCGGAGGACCGCTGAGGTGAGGCGGTAGCACTCGCGGACGCTGGCGGGCGACAACCGTTCCGCCAGCTTGGTCACCCACTCCTGCACGGCCGAGTGCTCGATCTTCGCCAGCGGCACCGCACCCCATCTCGGCACGACGTGGTTACGCATGATCGAGGCATCGCGTGCCGCGGTCGCCTTCTCGTCGTTGCGGTTGCTCAGCCAGCGTTGCGCGTAGTCCGCGAAGCGGAGCCGGCCGGCGTCGGGGGCAACGTAAGTTCCGCGATTCAGCGCCGACTCCACCTCGGCCAGGAAGGCGTTGGCCTCCTTCTTCGTGCGGAACGTCTTTGACCGCTGCTGACCGGCGGGATCACGCCAGCACGCGCGGTGGCGACCGGCCGGAGTCTTCCGAACGAAGCCCATCAGGCCCACCCCTTTGGAACCTGGTTGTCCTGCTTGGTGGCCTCGTTGAGCCAGTCGTGGAATCGCTTCTTGGGGATAACCCAGCGTCCGCCGAGCTTGCGGGCGGGTATCTCGCCCTCGCGCACCAGGGCGTAGGTGCTGCCCAGGGAGAGGGAGAGCAGGCGGGCGACCTCGCGGACGGAGTAGACGGCCCGGCTGTCGCCGCTGCGCAGGATCCGGCCGGGTAGGTCCGAGCCGGTGGTCGGGCGGGTGGCGGTGGGAATGGTGGCGCGTTCCATGGTTCCTCCGGTCAGGACGTGGGGCGGTCGACGGTGGTTGGGGCGGTGGTGGCAGCGCGATCTCTCGCGGCGAGGAGCGCGGCCTTCCACTGGGCGCGTTGAGACAGCGCCCGCAGGAGTCGGTGTTGCAGGGGTGGGATGTCGGGGTCGTCTGGGCGGGCGAGTTCCCAGGCGTAGGCGGGCGCATCGTCTTGGTCGACGGGGTCGGTGTCGTCGGCGCCGGTGGTGACGCCGAGGAGGTTGCGGACCCAGGCGCGGGCGTCGGCGCGGTGGTCGGCGAGGGTTTTGCCGGACCAGTCGCGGGAGACGAGGATGCGTCGGCCGCCGATGCCGAGGGTGGCGCGTTGGTGGACCTTGCCCTTGCAGCGCCCGGCTTGCAGGCGCCCGTGGGCCTTCTTGGGCTGGATGCCGTAGAGCAGCCAGTTGGCGCACCGCTCGTTGCAGGGCGTGACCCGCAGCTGTTGCCAGAGCCGGTCGAGGTGGTCGCGCTGCCGGTCGGTCTCGGTCTTGTGGCAGTCGGCCGCGCTCTTGGTGATGTACTTCGTGATGTAGCCGATGGTGCGGTTGGCGTGGACGGTGCCGGGGGTGACGCCTTCGGCGTGGACCTGGGCGCCGAAGCGGACGACGTGCGCCGGCTGCGCGTCGGGGTCGGTGTCGATGAGGTCCAGGGCGTCAGCCCACGACGGCAGCGCCTGCTTGGTGTCGGGGTCGACCCACTCGGCGCGGTCGCCGTCGAAGACCGGGGGCCGGTCGAGGGTGTAGACGGGTTCGTCGGCGGGTGGCCACCAGACTTGGTGGTAGGTGGCGGCGGCGACCTGGCGCAGCACGGCGCGGGGGATGGTGCCGCGGATGGCGAAGTGGGCGTGTGGGGCGAGGCGGCGTTGCGGTTCCACGCAGCCGGCGTATTGGACGTTCCAGCCGACGCAGCGGCGCAGGTTCTGCCAGAACCGGTCGAGCAGCCGGGCGAAGTGCACGGCGTCCCAGGCGGCCCGGCGGTAGTCGTAGGTGTCGGGGTCGGCGGGGGTGCCGTCGGGCAGGACCCGGCCGTAGGAGTCGAGGGTGAGCGACAGCCACATGGACGGCCGGTGCTCGGTACCGTCAGGGGAGGTGTAGACCTTCCCGAGGGTGCGCGGCTCGACCTTCTTGCGGGGCAGGTCCGGGGCGTCCTGGCGGCGGCGGGTGGACCGCTTGCGGCGCCTACCGTGCTCGCCGTCCTCCTCGGCGTCATGGGGTGGGGCGACCTGACCGCGCAGGCCCTCGGCGGCGATGGCTTCTTCGACTTCGCTGATGGCTTGGTCGATGGCGGGGAGCTGGTCGAACTGGGCGGCGCGTTGGGCGTCGTCGCGGGCGAATTCCAGGTGCGCCCGCAGCAGGATCAACTCCCGTTGCGCGTCGGTGGCCGGGTTGGGGGCGGGGGCGGGTTCGGCGGTGCGGTGCCAGCCCTCGCGGATCTGCGTTTGCCGCAGCCGCCGAGCCCGCTGGGCGCAGGGCGGGCATTTGTCTTCCCGGGTCGACCCGCAGGGCAGGTCGATGACCTCGGTCTGGCCGGTGTGCAGGTCGGTGCGGCGCAGGGTGACCGGGTGCAGGCAGACGCCGTACTCGGCGGCCATCTCCTTCAGCACCTGCCGGGACATGGGCAGCGCCATGCGGGCAGCGCGAGAGCCAGTCGCCGGCGCATCGACGGCGGCCGGGACGACGACGGGCGGGGCGGTGTCGGGGGTGAGGCCGGTCAAGGTGGGTGCGGTCAACGGGTCACCTGCCCAGCGGTGTGGGCGGCAGCGATCAGGCGGCCGACGTATTCGGCGACCTGTGGAACGACAGCGTTGCCGAGGGCACGCAGGTGAGGGGCAACCAGCCGCTTGGGAAGCCCATGAGCCACTCGACCCACCGAGGGTTCAGGTAGCCACCGGTCTGGCCGCGTTTGGCGACCCGCTGCTCCAAGGCCGGCGCGTCGGGTCGGTACTGCGGCCGGTAGGTGCATCGGTTGTTCGCCATCGTGGCCCGCGGGGTAGGCCACCAGGAACAGGCGGTCGCGTGTGTGTGGCGCACCCAGCGTGCACGCGGATAGCACCGTCCAGTCCGCATCGAACCCGTCTTCGGCCAAGTCACCGAGCATGGTTCCGAAAGCGTGGGTGTCATCAAGGAGAGCTGGGACGTTCTCCACGAGGACGTAGTCGGGTTGTACTGCGCGAACCACGTCGCGGAACCAGGGCCAGCCCCAACGGGGGTCACCGGTGCCGCGACGGAGGCCGTAGGTGGAGAAGGGCTGGCAGGGGTAGCCGCCGGCGACCAGTCGAACAACGGGTCTTGGACGGGACCGCCACCAGGTGCCGGCGGTGCGGACGTCGTCATGCTTCGGTACCTCCGGCCAGTGGGTGTCAAGCACGGATCGGCAGAACGGGTCACGCTCGACCTGACCGACGCAGGTCATGCCCGCGCGGTCGAGCCCGAGGTCCAAGCCACCGATTCCAGAGAACAGCGACAGATAGGTCAGGGACGAGGTCATTGCTCAACCTCCAGTACGAACAAGGTGGGTTGGGCAGTGCCGATCGGGGTGGCCCGGGTCGGGCCGACGCGACCGGCCCAGCGGTGGGCCGCTGCTTCGTGCCGACTGCAGGCCACTTCGGCGCGGTAGCGGCCCGTGCCGGGGTGGCCGGCTTCAATGAGGGCGGTGGCCCACCCACGGCATCGGGCGCAGTAGGCGGGCCAGCCGGTTGGCATAGCGGCGATCAGTGGTTGCAGCCCGAGCAGTGCAGCCCCGTGCACCCGGACTTGCCTCCAAGCAGCAGGGCGAGGACGACGAGGACCAGGACGACCCCGGCGATGAGCGGGGCGGCCGAGCGGATCGCGTCGACCAGCTGCACGGCGAGGTACCCCACCGCGGCTACGGCGCCCACCGCCAAAACGGTGCCAGCGGCGATGACGTGGCCGCGACGGAGCCGCCGTACCGGGGCCGGGGCCGGGGCGGAGGTGTCGAGGAACCGGACGGTGACCGTCACGCGGTCGGTGCCGGGGATCTGGCGGGGGTGGGTCATCGACAGCAGTCGGCCAGAGTCGCGGACCAGTGCGACGGTCGCGGCGACCTCGGCGGGGGTGCCGACGACCCGGCGGGCCAGGACGTTCAGGCGGTGGCGGCTGGGGGTTTGGCGGGCGAGCTTGGTGCGGGTCATCGGATCACCTCCGAGGCAAGAACCTGACCATTGCGGGGGGTCTGAACGGCGGACGAGATGAGCGCCGAGCGCACCGGAGCCGGCGTCGAGACCGGTGCCGGGGTCGGGGGGACGTAGACCGTGGCGGGCGGGGCCTGGACCGGGGCCGGGGTGGTGGGCAGGTCGGCCGGGTCCAGGTCGACGGGCTCAGCGACCGGGGCCGGGGCTGGCTTCACCGGGGCGGGGCCGCCGGTGAGGACGAGCTTGGAGAGGGCGAGGAACGCCAGCGCGGGCACCGAGGACAGCAGCCGGGAGGAGAAGCTGTCGTTGGCCACCGCGATCTGCGCGGCCAGCGACAGCGCCACCGCCGCGACGAGGATCGACAGCGGGTAGAGCACCGGGGCATGCGGGTCACGACGGCGGCGGCGCCGAATCACCAGCAGCGCCGCGGCGGGGGTCAGCTCGGAGATGACGGCGTTGGACCAGCCGAACCATTCCCCGGTGCCCTGTGGGGCGTGGACCATCGTCCAGTCCTTGACGTGGGTGAACGACGCGGCCCCGGCCATCCCGCCGACGGCCAGGAGGATGACGACCAGGGCGACCGCTTCCCATCGATCCCCGTTGCGCAGGCGGCTCATGCGGCCCACCCCCACGTCTCGGCGTCGTCGGCGGCGAGCTGGGCGTGGCGGGTGAGGGCGGCGTCGAGGATGGCGTCGACGTTGGCGTCGGGGGCGCAGTAGGGGCAGGTCTGGTCGGGGTCGGTGTGGTCAAGGTCGAGGCAGATGCGGCGGATCGGGCGCAGGGTGAGTCGACGGGCAGCCATCACGGGACTCCTCGTTGCGGGTCGGGGCAGCGTCAGCGGGTGGTGGGAGTGATGTGCACGCGAATCCACTCCGGCGGCTCACCGGTGGAGGCGACGGCTTCGGAGAGGCAGCGCCACAGCGCCCACGCCTCCGAGGGCGTGAGGTACATGCGGCGGCGGCCCGCGCCGACGGCGACGTAGAGGTCGGCGTCGGGGGTGACCCGGACGGTGACCGGGACGGATGCCTTGTCGACGTGCGGGGCGCGCAGCCGGTAGAACCGGCGGGGTTCGGGGGTGTCGTCGGGCTGGTCGGCGTAGGGCATGGGGACCGGGACCGACTCGGGCAGCTCGTGGGCGGTCATCGGGGGTCACCTCCATCCGGGGTGGTGTCGAGGTTCAGGGCGTTGAGCAGCGACGGCGGCAGCAACGGCGCGGCCTGCTTCGACGGGGTGGGCCGGTAGGTGTGCCCGCCGTTGCCGGTGGTCCGGGCGGGCTTGTGTTGAGCCGGCACCACGACCGGTTCGGGCTGCGTGTCGGCCGGGGCGGGGAACGTCGCGGCCATCTCGCGAATCAGGTCGTCGGAGATGAAGGAGAAGCGCACCCGCGCCGGCTCGGGCTGCCCGTCCAACAGGACGTAGGCGACGCCCTTGCCCGACAAGGAGATCTGATCGGCCAGTGCTCCCCGGTCGCGGGCGCCGTCACCGAGGAGCAGGTCGACGTGGCCCCGTTCGGTCAGGCCGAGGGCGATGCGGGTGGGGAACAGGTCGCGGACGGAGACGACTTCCTTGCGGGGGTCCTGGGTGGCGGCGACCACCAGGACGCCGAGCCCGGCACCCTGGGACAGCAGCAGCCCGAGGGACTGTGCGATGCGGTTGCGGATCTCGTTGTCGGGCAGGTAGGCCAGCAGGGCGGCGATCTCGTCGATGACGACGACGATCAGTGGCTCATCCACCGTTGGCGTGTGCACTCGGGCCTTGCCTCGCAGGATCTGCTGACGGGCCCGCATCCGGGCGACGGCATCGTCCAAGAGGTCAGCCATGCGCGACCAGTCGTCATCGACGTAGCGGGAAAACAGCGACCGGCCGATGGCCAGTTCCATCCCGCCCTTGGGATCGATGGCCCAGACCCGAACCAGGCCGGAGCGGATGCCGGCGGCGAGGGAGCGGATGAGCGACCAGATCACCGAGCCCTTGCCCATCCGCGTGGCCCCACCGATCAGCACGTGAGTAGCCAGGAGGCGCAGGCAGTACACGGCCAAGTCCTCCCGCAGCCCCAGCGGCAGTGCGGCGAAGTCCGGCCGGGACGGCACCGGCAGCGGGGCGACGATCCGGGTCAGCGGGTCGCGGCGAATGAACACCAGCCAGACATGACGCGGGCGGTCACGGAAGCGGACCCGGTCGACCAGTCGCAGCAGCCATGCGAGGCGACCCGAGCGCAACGGGGGTGCCTGGCGGCGACCGGAGAAGACGCGGCAGTGGCGGGTGCCGAACGAGTAGGCCAGGTCCCGCGCGGCCTTGTGATAGACCTCCGGGTTCTGTCCACGAGGCATCCGAAGGACCAGCTCGTCTGTCGCGTAGGTGCAGCGCACCGACAGCAGCGTCGGAACCTTCTCCCCGCCGTCGTACTTCTTCACCAGCCCGCACAGGCTCATGACCTCGTGCCATTGACGCCGATACACCCACAGCCGTCGCCAGCAGGAGACGGCGCGCAGGACGACCAGGCGGTGGAGCGACTCCCGCCCCCGCCACCACCAGACACCGCCTGAGACAGCAGCGACGACGAGGACCAGGAGGTGAGGCCACCAGCCGTGATCCCGGTAGGCGTCCACGGCGAGCAGGACCAGGGCGACGACGGGCCAGGCCCGCCAGTGCCGCACCGCGGCGACACCTAGCCGAACCACCAGGACAGCGAGGCGAGCCAGCAGGAACACCGCAGTGAACGTCCAGACCAGCGGCCACGGGGCGGTGATCTGGAACCGGCGGAAGTTCACCCGCGGGGCGCGCATCACGCCACCGCCTTGCGGGAGTGCTGCTCGGTCCACGCCTCGGCGCAGACCTTGTGCACTGGCTTACCGGCGGGACTGCGGCAGATCGCCGGCTTCCCGCAGATCACGCACGGGGCGGACTCGCCGGCACCACCGTCGCGCGTCCAGTCCAAAAGAGTTGACATGATGGACCTGCCCTTCCAGGCCGAGAGGATTGGATCGGGCAGCGGGGCGGCCGGCTTTCCTAGGGCATGGGCCGCCCCGCGCACCACGTGGAATCAGGCAGCCGCCTTCCGCGACTCGGCCAGGGTTTTCGGCGCAACCACCGCGGACGCCCGGAACGAGTACGCCAGTCGACCGTTGCTGCCCACGTACGGGGTCACGTTCAAGCCTTCGAACTCCACCGGCTGGAACGGACCCACCGGCGGCACCGGCTGCACATCCGACAGGATCTTGATCGACACCTCGCGCGACCGCGATCCGAGCTCCGGGTCCATGTCCATCACCCGGCACTGCCACACTCGCTGCCCCGTCAGCTTGTCCTTCGACGGCGTCCGCTGCCGGGTCGCTTCGTTGAAGTCCTGCGCCTCCGCGATCGAGTCCGGCACGAACACGCACCCGTGCGGGAACACCGCCTCAAACGGAACCGCAAACCGCGTGCCTCCCCTGAGGGCCATCACTACCTCCTGTTGTTGATGCGTCTTCGACGGCGGTGACCGTCTGAACTGGAATAGACTGTACTAGTGCGATCTAGATCAGTCCAGCCTTAGCCATTGATCGACCTTGCGGGAGTTCTAGGTCGCTCTGGGTAAGCTGTCAGCGTGGGAGAGGTAAACCCGAACGACCCGCGGCCTCCATACGTGCAGATCGCGGATGACCTGCGGCGCGCGGTGCAGAACGGCGAGTACGAGCCGGGCGCGAAGCTGCCGTCCGGCCGGGAGCTGGCGAAGCAGTACGGGGTCGCTCTGATGACCGTCACCAATGCGATCGGCCTGCTCCGTGATGAGGGGCTGGTTGAGTCCTGGCAGGGGCGGGGAGTCTTCGTCGCGGACCAGCGGCGGTCGGCGCCAGACATGTCCAGTCGCCTAGCTGAGCTTGCGGACGTTGTCGAAAAGCAGAGCGCGGACCTGGCGGATCTACAGGCCCGGGTTGCTGCGTTGGAGGGCTCTCGCCGTACCAAGCGTTGAGCCTCGCTTGCTGTCTTCGGCATGTAGCCATGACAGCCGGTGAGAACCGGTTGCCGACAGGGTGACCAGCGATCAACCGCCGTTCATTCCATTCACAGCGCTACGGAGGACCGTCGGTGAATCAGGACCGGGAACAGCTGTCGGAGGAGCACGCCGCGTTCGTCGCGGAACTGCGCCACTGGCGCGAGGTCGCCGGCTATTCGCAGAAGGCTCTCGCGGGACTGGTCGGTTACACCCCGTCGTACGTCAGCAAGGTCGAGAGCGGCACTATCGTTCCGAGCCGGGACTTCGCGGAGAGCGCCGACCGGGGATTGAAGGCGGGGCAGGCGCTCATCCGACGCTGGCGCGAGCTACACGCCACGACGCAAGCTCACCCGACGCCCACCCAACGCCGGCCCGAGGCGGTCGTGCCTGATCCCCAGACTGCGCCGGGCACCGCTCTGGTCGTGGAGCACGAGCACGCCGAACTCACACTGGCTGACGGCGTGTACCGCACACGGGTGCGGCGGTTGCTGCGCAACGTCGGCAGCGAGCCGGTCACCCGGTACCTGGTGCGCATCGCTGTTGACCGTTATCCCGGCGATCCCGAGCGGTCGAACCACCTGTACCGAAACGATCCGCTGACCTGGGCGGAAATCAATCTGACCGCGCGGTGCGCCGGCGAGTCGATGGCCTGGACGATCATGCATGATCGGGACGCCTTCAAAGAGGTCTGGCTGCAGTTCGAAAACCAGGACGGCCGCTTCCCCCTGTATCCGGGCGAGGAACGATGGATCGAGTACGTCTACACCGTCTCAGCGCACAAGTGGGGCCCGTGGTGGCAGCGCGCCATCCGGCTGCCCACTCGACGGCTGAGCCTGTCCCTGACCCTTCCGGCAGCCCTCGACCCCGTCGTGTGGGGTACGGAAACGTCGATGACCGCTGAGCCGTCCGCCTTCCGTACGCCGATCACGAGGGAGACCGACGGGGAGAACGTCACGTTCACCTGGGCAACGGCCGAGCCGCCCCTGCACACGCGGTTCCGTATCGCGTGGCGTTTCAAGGCAGCAACCGCGAAGGAGGACCAGGTGGACACGCTCACCCCGAGCGATCAAATGCAGCGGGTCGGGATCGTGCAGGAGGGCGACCCCATCCTGACTACCGCAGCCCGCCGTTTCGACCTACCTGCGGAGTCGGAGGATGCTCGGCGGGTCATCGCGCAGTTGTCCACGATGATGGAGCAGGCCGCGCAGGTGCACGAGTTCGCAAAGGGCATGGGCATCGCTGCGCCACAAATCGGCATCAGCCGGAACGCCAGTCTCGTGCGGACCCCCGACGGTCAGATCATCACGCTGCTCAACGCCAGGGTGATCGCAGAGACCGCCGACACTGACGAGCAGTACGAGGGATGCCTGAGCTTCTTTGACGTCCGAGGGATGGTGCCCAGGCCCCACGGCATCGAGGTCGAGCACCAGGACGTCGACGGCACCATTCGGATCACCGCCTTCACCGGGGGAGTAGGCCGCTTGGTCCAGCACGAGATCGACCACGTGTACGGCATCCTCTACCGCGCCAAGATGCGCGACGGCGTATCTCCCATCCCCGTGTCTCAGTACAAGGGCACCGGTAAGCCCTGGTCCCAGTAAGGGCAGTGTCGGGGGGAGAGGTTCGAGTCGGTGGGCGAAGCGGGCGTAGAGCGCTAGGCCGTGTCTTCAAAGAGTCACAACCATTGCAATAGCGCGGCGATGGTGACGGTGGCCTGGTACGAGGTGGCGGTCTTGTCGTAGCGGGTCGCGACGCTGCGGCACTGCTTGAGCCGGTTGAAGCAGCGCTCGACGACGTTGCGCCGTTTGTAGAGCTGCTTGTCGAACAGCGGTGGCCGGCCGCCTCGGCTGCCGCGTCGGCGGCGGTTGGCCTGCTGGTCCGCGCGCTCAGGGATCGTGTGCCCGATGCCGCGCCGGCGCAGGGCGGCCCGGATGGCCTTCGAGCTGTAGCCCTTGTCGGCGATGACGTGATCCGGGCGAACCCGAGGCCGGCCGGGACCGTGACGTTCTACGCGGATCGCGGCCATGACCTGGGCGAAGCGGGTGCAGTCGTTGACGTTGCCGCCGGAGAGCACGAACGCCAAAGCGCGGCCGGCGCCGTCGCAGGCGAGGTGAATCTTGGTGGTCAGTCCACCTCGACTTCGACCGAGGGCGTGATCTTGTGGTTCGTCCGTTTCACAGGCCCCCCTTTAGCGCCAGCGGCGTGCTGGTGGGCCCGCACGATCGTCGAGTCCACCGACACCAGCCAGTCGATGTCCCCGGCCGCGTCCGCGTCGGCCTGCACCCCGGCCAGCATCCGTTCGAACGTCCCGTCGAGTGCCCACCTGCGGAAACGGGTGTAGATCGACTGCCAGGACCCGTAGCGGCCCGGCACGTCACGCCACGCCGCCCCGGCTCGGATCTTCCACACGATCCCGTTGAGCACCCGCCGGTCATCCGCCCGCGGCCTGCCACCGGTCACCGTCGACGGCAGGTACCGCGACAGCGCTTCCCACTCGACGTCAGACAACTCGTAGCGACGACCCACGCGCTACATCATCCGACACCAAGATCCTTTGAAGACACCGCCTAGGCCGAAGACGCGCCGGGGAACGTAAGGACGCCGTACCGGGCTGACGGAATGGTCCGAGGCACCTTGTGCCGAGCGGACGCCGGTGCAGCGCCGAGGTTGCGCGATCGCTCGGGCGGAAGTTGTTGGGCGGCAGGTTGTTGTCGTGCTGGCCTTGGTCGGCTCGGAGCTGCCGGTGATCTGTTGCCGAATTGACCTGTACTAGATCAAGGCGCTCCGCGCGGCGCGGGCCGGGCGCGGCAACCGGCTCCTCCGGAGCCGCCGCCCCGGCCGCCTACGGCGCCGGGGCGGAAAGTCAGCCGGCCCGAAACCCACGCCCGCCCCGCGCGTCAGCCTGGGTCAGTGAGGTGACCCGGTGACGAGTCCTGGATGACCGTGGGTCAGGCAGACGTACCTCCACCCGTTCTCCGCAATCCGGAGGCTGACGAATGTGGCAGCCACCGCGGGCAGTCGGAGTTGCCGAACGGCGGGCACGGGCCGCTGAGGCCAGAGGAAAGGAGAGGGAGTGGGGGAAGTGTGAGAGGTGTGGGAGGGGGCGGGGCTAGAGCTGCCTCCGGCGGGGGCCAGACGACTCCAGGATGGTTGCCGAACGGTTTCGGTGGGGGGGTGGTCGGGGAGCTGTCATCCCGTCCACCGCCGACCCAGGCAAGCCGAGCAGACCAGGGCCAGGGCGCCAAGGTCGTACGTCCGGTAGGGCGCTCCACCTTGTCACCCTGGCCCTGGCCCGCCCCACCGAGGTGTGGGTCGGCGGCAGACGGGATGACAGCGTGGGACGCGACCTGTCTTGCTCGCGCTCAAAGCAAGCGGGTTTCGTCCAAAGGATGACAGCGGACAGGATCGTTGACGATCAGAGGGCGGCCAAAAGCGCTCCGCACTTGCCCCTCAACAAGTACGGGACGGGCGTCCCGATGCCAGGAAACAGCTTGGGTGTAGTGATCGAGCGGAAGCCGGACACCTATCTCGCACCATCGGCCATGGCGAAGTGTCGAGACCTTGATCCAGCCGTAAGCATTCCCCTGCTCGTGGCGAAGTTCAACGATCTTCCCTGAGAAGACCTGACGAGGCTCAATTCTATTCGCCCGCAGCTTCTCGGCCGCCTTGTGCACTAGGTCCCGAGCTTCGGCCTCAATTTTTACGCTCGTTGGCAGCACATGTGAATGTTGAACTGCTTCAGCCCAGGCGAACTTTGTTTCAAACTCGCCGACCGAATCTTCCGACAGGATTCGACTGAGCGCAACGCAAAACTCTCGACTGACTCCCCGCTCCACTACATCAAGCAGGCTAGCGACCGTCGGCTCTCTGGCCGGCTCGACCACGAAGGTCCTAACCGCCTCCATGGACTGGGCAAATGTCCTCATGACCCGCCGCTCCAAGGGCTCAGGCGCGCTCCGCTCGATCCCCGGCAACACTGCCTGAGCCATGGCAGTCTCATCAATCTCAGGTAGTCGAATCAGGATCGGGATGATGAACGATCCCTCGCGGGTGTGGCCCATCCGAGCTTCTTCGACCACCTTATCTCCGCGCCGTGAGTAGTTGCCGGCGATCTCGCCGCGCTCGCGCTGAGAGGTCGTGCCCACTGTTCGCAGCATTATTCGAGCCGCGCTCGTTATCGTGGCGGCAGCTTCTAGCGGGATGGTGGAGGTGATTTTATAGTCGTTCGCTGCCCGTAGATGTGTAACATCGAACCGAAAATATCGGATCTGCTCCGCCATCTGTTTGAGCGGAATCTGCTCGACCGCGGCGATTCGCTGCACGACTCCCGAGATTATGTCAGGATCCTCGTCATCGTGCGGGACGCCGATTCGAAAGTTGTTTTTCGACCAGAAGCTTCCAGCAGGCCCTGGCGGGAACTCGATCCAACCGGCGTGGCGCATGAAGGCTCGCAGGTCTGGAAGCTCCGGCAGCGCGGGTGCAGTCGTCACCATGTCAGCTCGCCTGCCCGAGGGGAGCGAAGCAAGCATCCACGTCGGCCGCCCACTGAGTCATCGTGCCCGCCGTCAGCCGCTGGCCCTTCGGCACGTTGATGTTGCTACCAGCCGGTAGCTTATCCACCCGTACCCAGAACGCGGCGGCTCTATGCATGGTGCCATCGTCGGCGTGCATGAGCCAGGAGGCTTGGTCGTCAACATCCAGGATGACCAGCACGAAGTAGATCGGAAGCTTCGACCTGGACCACTTGTCGCGCCACTCAACCTCCGCCGGCCAAGTCGCCGAACGACCGCTGATCTTGAATTGCCCAGAGCACTTGACCTGCACCGTGACGGTCGCGGTACCGAGGTTCAAGGCGCCATCGACGGCGTGATGGTCCTCGTCGGGAGAGGTCTCGCTGAACGCGATGCCAGCCTGGCTGCACACTGCTCTGAGGTACGCAACGCCATACCGAGCCTTGCAGGCGTTCCCTGGCAGCCGCAGATCGCCCCACGACGCCTCGCTTTGAGCACCCTCGGTGATCACCACATCACAATCTTCATCGATCGATCCGCCGATGGGAAGGGGCTTGTTGTTTGCCGTCGGTCATTCCTCTAGGCAACTACCGGTCACACGTACGGCTAGAAGTGGATCTGGGGCACGCCCCTCAGCAACGCCGCCCGCGCCGGAGTGAGTCGGCGGGCGTTGGCTCACGGCACCAGATTCCCCGCCGTGCTTAGGACGACGCCGAGGGCTAGGAAGGCGACGGTGGTCAGAGCGCTCCGAGCTGCCGAGCGGCTGATGGCGTACGTGATCCAGGTCCGCACGAACATGACATCGCGGTTGGTCATGTCTGGTTCAACGCCTCGTTGGCTCCGGTACTCGCGCTCCTGCGCTGCGTCGTCTCTGTGCAGCTCGACGGACTCCCGGATGACGGCAACGCGCTCTGCCGCTTTCCTGTAGGCCCGCCAGGCGGAGACGGCGGCGATGCCAATGGCCACAAGTTCGAGGATGCCGCCGATCAGCGACAGCCACTGCCCGCATGTCATGAGGCCATGTTGGGGGGCACGTAATCAACCCGGCAAGCGGCGCCGCGGCGTGTAGCCAACGTGCTCGACATGTGGCGTTGGATTCCGTCGCGGCGGCCGGCGACCTCGCCGTGGGACTTCGGGGCCAGGGGTGCCACTCTTGACAACCGCCATTGAGACTCGCCTGAAAGGGCACCCCACTTGTCCCTGGTGCTGGCCTGCCCCGCGGAATGCGGGTCGGCGGCAGACAGCGAGGAAGGCAGGGGCAGACTTTGAGGCACTGCGGCAGTATGGTGCTCTCGTGATTCTGACCGCAGCCGCAGCACTGTCAGGGCGAATAGATCTGGGCGACGTTCCGGCATGGGGATCGTTCATAACGACGCTTGGAGCGTTCATAGCGGCGTTATGGGCCGGCCGGACAGCTCACAAGCTTTATGAACGCGAGTCAGAACGTGATCAAAGAGCCGAGGAAGACCGTCGAGAACGTGCGGAGGAGCAGCGACGGTCACAGGCGGTTGCGGTTTGCGCTTGGTTCGGTCGGGCGGGGGAAGGCTATGGCGGTCTTTGGTGTGCGATTGTGCGCAATGCCTCGCAGTCGCCAGTGCATGAGATGGTAGTCAAATTCTATCATCGTGGAACTGACGGAGAATTCGAGCTGCGGACGACGGTAGATAAGGACGTCGTCCCGCCCACCGATCCAACGATCGCAGTGCTGCCGACGGCGGGTCTTACCGTCGAATCAACCAGGACAGACGAATACGGCGACCCGATTGACGAAGAGGACTTTGATGAGTTCGCGGTGGCCATTGAATTCACCGATGCGGCCGGGCTTCGATGGGAGCGCGATGTGCGGGGGCGGTTGACGCAGGTCGGCTAGCCGCCTTTTGTAGGGGCCAATCCACCGATACCCGACGAAGATCAACTAGTACAACGCCAGTACAGATGAGCGCCGCAGGCGCTGTGCAACGTCGAGAGGCGATGACCGGTTCGACCGAGGTCGTAACGCCGATGGGTCCGCTCCCACCCGTTGCGAACCAGGTTCGCGGCTTAGGGGTTCAAGTCCTCTGTCGACCAGAGGCCGCGCCGATGCAGCCAGCTGTCCGACCTATTCACATCGCGCGCAACCGCGGTGGCACCATCCGCCGGGCGCTGACGTCCGGCGACAAACGGCGCGTGCCTGGCACTTCACCCTGACGGCTCAGGATGGGCGGGGTACGGGAACCTGCCTCTAGTTCACCCAGTGCAGCATTGGTTCTGAGGCTCGAGCCCACGACGGATCAACAACAAGGCTCTCTAGCTTATCAGCGTCTACAACGAGAACGGTTAGAGGTAGCCCAATCTCCCGCAGAGTGAAGGCGAGATCATCCTTCACGATGATGCGGATTAGGTCGCGGGTCTTGGCTCCAATGTCGGACGGAACAACGAGCATAACCAGCGGATGGAAATGATTGTTCAGTCTCCGCTCCGCCTCGTAACTAACCTCGGAAGCTGAACGCATGGCGTGAGCGATCTTTTCGCGGATCTTGTTGATTGGCCCGGAGACGATGTCGATGTCTACAACAAGATTAGGTAGCGACGGGTCCAACGAGGTTAGCACCGCATCTACTCGCCGAGGGCCGATTTGCACCTCTCGTGCTACCTCTACCTTCCCGTTGAACATCAGTTTGACGCGCTCGATAGCCCGTTCCTGCGTGATGTAGTGCCTCAGAACACCTTGTACCGTTTTTGGTGCGTCTTCCGGGATGCGAATAGAGGAGACCCAGCTGGACCCTTCCGGTTCTCTCTGCGAGGGCATTCGCTCCTTTACGTCCCTGGCAGTCTCCTCGGCATCTGACGTCTTGCCGCTTGGACCGGGGATTTCTGGATCAGTGGTGCCGTCTTCTTCGAGCTCCTGTTCGAGCTCCTTCTCGAGTGCCTGGACCTGCTCGTCAACGGGGAGCTGGTGGGCGCGCATGAACGAGGCGGCCTCCTGGACCAGCTTTTCCTTTTCCGCCTTGATGCGCTGAATCTCTTCGTCCTCGCGATTATCCAGGACGCGTTGGCGCTGCCTCCACTTCACGCCGCCGTAAACGACCAGAGCGAGCCCTAGTATCAGCAATGAACCGGAAATATAGGGCCAGATCTTCAGCGTCATGAGCAGGTGGCCTTGCTGAATCGTTAGCGCCTCTCTGGAGGCGGGATCCATTTTGGCAACATCGTCCGCTCTCATTGTTGTGGCCTTCTGCGACTTCATCAGAAAGACCGGAAGAGCGGCGGACAATCCCAAGGATAGGCCGCCTGCGCTGACCAGGAACTTGTGGAACTCGGTGAACTGGAGGCCCGGCAGCACATGGAGCACCATACCTCACCTAGCGATCGTTGTTCCCAAGGCCGTGTAACGGAGCAAATTGGCACCTTGCGGGCGCGGTACCTGGCGCATGGAACGGCACTGGTATGGACGAGGCCAGGCTCAAGTGGTGACGGAGCATCGATGCGTCCGCGCTGTCGACGTATGCTGCGCCGGCAGGCTGCGGAAGCCGCCCAGGCTCTCTGGTACAGCAGCGGAATTCAGCAACCGATCCATCTGTAGCAGACGCAGCCCGATTGACATGGGCGGTGTGGCAGCGCAGACGGACGCAGGAGACCGCGTTGCCCAGAGCTACGGATTAAAGGGTCGTTGCGGGGCCAACGTACGGCGCTGCCTGAAGTAGGTGCGATTCGTGCTGGTGATGTTGATGGGCTCCGCTTAGGGCGTCCTCTGCCAACTGAGGTACGCCCGCAAGTGCGGTCATGATGTTGACGCCGACCGCACCGATCATGGCGGCCGCGGCTCCGCCGTAGTAGATCCAGCGAGGCGCTTCCGCTCCACTGGCCGCAGCCCACGCCGCGAGGAACCCCTGCGCGAAGGCGGCGAAGACAGCGATGAGCGCTGCGGCTGCCGTACGCAGACGGGGGGTGCACAGCGAGCGGCGGGGTTCGAACCCGCGACTTCGCCCCCAGCGCAACCCATCAACATCACTCAATCAGTATGACTCGACATGGCAAGGACACCCGTACAGGCAAGCCCACGGACGGAGGTGGTCCCTCACCCAAGGAAGGCGGCACGGCGAGCAGCCCAGCGGCAGTCACCGACGCGGCCGACAGGAATTGATCTTTGCAAGACAGGGTTAGCAGCTTCGGCGGTTCCCTCGGGGTGCCCGTTCGCTGCCGGCCGGTCCCATCCCCGAGGGGCGCCGTCGCGTGACGGATGTCAGGCGGCTCGTGAAAGTCCCCTCAGCAACGACCGGAGTGACCAGCGGCGTAGCCGTTCGGCCGTGGTCGGCCGGGAGGCCAGCCGAACAAGGTCAAGATCCGGGCCGATGTCTCGGAAGTCGATGTCTGGCGAGCCGAGTGTTACTAGGATGCTGTTGATCGATGTCGTCCGGCGGAACTCTTGAATCCTCTCCTCGGTTACGTCAGGCCCGCTCGTATCCACTGGCACGCCAGGATGGCGCGAATAGCCGCAGTCGGTATGGCCGATGTACCACGTGAGATACAGGCCGGGGTTACCCCAGTAGTAGCGCTCCCAGTAGCTGGATCGCCTAGCCCCTAGCCATCCAAAGCGGTCTCCACCCTCTGGAGTTTCATCATCCAGGGCTCCGTCGAAGAGCGTTCGGCCAAGCTTCACCCACCTGTCCTGCGGGGTTACCACACGGATTTGAGGGGAGAACCAGCGGTTCGCGGCAGTTAGCGAGTACGCCACCACTACGTCACCCACATCGCCGCAGGTAGTCCAGGTGACCAAGTAGCCGTCTCGATCGAGCACCCAGGTCCGTACCGTCAGGTCTGTCTCAGCCCACGTTCCCCCGGAGGGAACCCTGCCCTTGGCTTTGCCCTCGAAGGTTGGTTGCCCGAACAGCTCCTTCACCAGGTCCGGGTGCATCCCGGGCACGAGTCGGTCATAGCTTCTCGTCCAACCGCGGCGCCGGCCAAGAGTCCTTCTCCACCAGGCGCGCAGGAGCGCGAACAAGGTAATCGACGCGACGACAGGTGGCACGGTTTTCAGCGCATCTGCGAGCCAGGACAGCCAGTTCACGGCAGGATCATCCGACATGCAACCGGGACGGGCACGTCCCGACCCAGGACACAGGCACGACAGTCGGTCACGGTGTCACGCTCCGCTGAGCCGTAGTGAAACACCTTCGGTCGAGGCAAGGCGCTGCAGGAAGTCAAGTTCTGAGATGACCTCGATCGAGTGGCCGGCCTCAAGGAGCGTGGCAGCTTTTTGGTGCTTGCTGCTGGTCTCGGCGCCTGGCCTCAGTCGGCTTGGGTCCTGTTCGCCGATCACCAACACGTTCGTCTTCTTAGAGACTCCAGCAACCGGCTGGCCTCCCACCTCGGCTACCAGGTGCCGCGCCTCATCGCGGTTCATGCTGAGTAGCGTTCCTGTGAAGCAGACCGAAAGCCCGTAGAAGGGACCATCTGGGTCGGCATCTGGGTTGGCGCCGGGGAGAGCATCTCGGGCCTTAGAGGGCGATGGAGGTTGGTAGCGGCAGCCCTTCCACTCGCCGCCGAAAAGCGCACCGAACCTAGTCCTCGTAGCTTGTAGAAGCTCCGGCAGCGTGCCCACGCCATGGGCTCGCTGTGCTGCGAGCGCGATCGTTGCCGCCGCCTGCGCATCGGCCGCGGGGTCGTGGTGGTCGATAAACTGATGGCCCGCGGCCTCGGCGACCCAGGGGAGCGAGTAAGAGATGAGCTGCCAGGTTCGACGTGCGACCACGAGGGTGCAGGCGTAGGTCAAATCAGGCCAGGGCAGTTCCGTCAGATCGCATGCGTTCCTGATGACGCCTAAGTCGAAGGCGGCGTTGTGAGCTACTACTGGCCGGCCATCGACGAAGTCAACGATCTCCTTGAGCGCTTGAGGCCAGGTCGGTGCGTTCTGGACATGCCGCGGGGTGATGCCATGCAGCGCCATGTTGAAGGGGGAGAAGTAGGCAGCCGAGGGTGGTGGCTGAATGTAGGTGGTGTAGCGCTCGCCAAGCCTGCCGTCTTGCACTGCAACCATGGCAACGGCGCATGGGCTGCCACGGTACTCGTTCGCCGTCTCGAAATCGATCGCCACCCATGAGGTCATGATCAACGACCCTAGTGCCGCCCGAAGTGCTGCTCGCTCCACCTTTCGGCCCGACCTCGGGTTCATCCACCTGTTCGTGGCCAGTCGGTTGTGTGAGGCAGCGATCATCTGAGCGGCTGTCGCTGGTTAACTGACCGTCCAGCTGACTGAGTCGTCGGAGGTTGTCGCTACGGTGGTCACCCCGTCGTCAACGATCAAGGATTCCCGGTATGACTCCCGCCGTCGATGCCCACGAGAACGAGCTCTCCATACCGTTGGACTACGTGCCAGGTGCACGCGGTCACGCCGTTCTGGCAATCGGACACGACGAAGCTGGTTCGGAGGCCCTCGCGGTGTGGCGACTTGGCGCGACCGGTCGTGCTGTGGGTGCATGGGTTCTGCCGATGGAGCAGCTGCAGCAGGACAACGAGTATTTTCAGCGGTTGATGGACCTGCTGCGGGATAGGTGCTTGGTCGACTGGGACACAGACACTCCAGCTAGCGTGATCGATCGCCTCGCTGCCTATGTACCGGCGCAGCTTTCTGCCGCCATAAAGCGGAACGTTGTGGCCATACCGGACCTGCTACAGGAGGTTACCGAGCAACGTGCGGCCATCGTCTCGGCGGCGGACGACTACCGGCGAACCGCGAAGTCGAAGGTGGCGCCGCTGGTCTGGCCCACTGAGGTCCCAAGTGTGGCGGAGCTGAGGGAGCTCACTACCGGGGCCCAGCGGGCGGCAGCATCACCGGTGGCGGCTAGTGCGTTGGCCCTGAGCGCCGGCTTGGCCCAGGTCGCGCAGCTGTGGCAGGACACCGAGCAGGTGCGGTGTCGCCGGCGGTACCTCCGATCCTTGAGCGAGCCGCGGCTGCTTCCGCCTCGTTGGCTGTCGATGTTGCGGGCAGCTGCTGGCACGTCTCAGTAAGTAGCCCAGGAGCGCAGGCGCAGACGCTGGCGGCGCTACGTCAGCAAGAAGTCAGCAGAACGTTCAGCGAGACCCAGTGCCAAGCAACCTCCGACAGTGGCCGGGAAGCATACAACGGCATCAGACGGCATCGGCTGGAGCGCAACGCCAGTCGTAATCGACATTCACACCGAAGCGCTCCCCGCTACGGCTCCTCGGTCTAGGAACTACGAGCCGCTATGCCATAGCGTCTTGGCGTGAGCTCTTCGCTGACCAACTACCAGAAGGCACGCCGAGCGGAGGATGCTGCCTCCCAGGTGCGTGGCCGACACTATGTCGACTGGGTCCCGATCCTTGACCAATGGCGGAAGGAGCGGCGGGATGATGAGTCCCTCGCTCTCCTTGTAGAGATCATCGATGCCGCTGAGAGGGCGGCTAGGGTCGCTGGTCGGGAGCCGGCCCCCGGCTACACGAAGCGGGCAGCGACGATCTACCGCCGGCGGAAGGACTACGCGGCAGAGGTAGCAGTTCTCCGCCGATGGCTCGCTGCTTGTCCTCCAGGTCGCGGTAGCGCTGCCATCGAAGAGAGGCTAAGGACAGCGGAGCAGTTGCCCGCCGCCCAGTAGACAGCCGTTCCGCTGGCTTCGCGATGGCTCGCCGTGTCAACCAAGGTCGTAGGGATCCCGGGCAGCCAGTGCCTCAGCCTCCGACAGCCCAAGGCGGCTGGCGACCCTCCGCCGCATCCGGACTTGGGCGCGTGTCCGTGGCCGGAACTTCGGCTCCCGCGAGCACCCGCACACCTCGAAACCCTCGTAGCGCAGTCCCGCCCCGAGGACCGCCGCAACTGCGGCCCACCCGGAGTCGTTCCGCCGACGGGGCGCCGCGAAGTCATGCCCCGCAAAGACCATCGGCTGTCGACACGACGTACATGGGTGCTTGGCGCCGTCCCAGGCGTACTTGTGACTACGACGGCACGGCACGCACACGTAGTGGACCTTGTAAGTGGTCTCGGCGTACCGGCACATGTCCGCATGTTAGCGGCGTACCGGGGATTGGCGGGAGAGGCTGTCGACAGCAACGGTGACAGCAACCGGCCGGGACGAGGACATCCACCAGCCGCCGGGCGCGGACAATCGCCCGAGGCCCCGAACGCGGACGGACCCTGCCGGACGGCGCGCCCAGAACTTGCAAACGAGGGGTCGAGCAGCTGCCGAGCACGGCACCGCCCCGGAGCGACCTTCCATGCGGGCGCAGGGCACCGTCAGGAGCGCCGGCCTGGAGCTGCGCCCGGTAGGCGGTCACGGTGGGTTGCCGGCTGCCAGCCGCTGGGTTTGGTGCGCCACTGCCGCACGCCGGGCGCCTACTGTTACGAGGTGCGGCTCCCCTGACGGCCGGCGTTGCCGTGGTTAGGGCGGCAGCGGATTCCCGAACAATAGAGATCTCCGCGGGCATGTGAGGGAGAGCGATGTCAGGCAGGTGGGCGGCCGTCGCGGGTGGTCTTGTGGCAGCGGTAGCCGTGGTGGGCTACGTCGCGGGGATGATTCCGGGCGATGCTGCTCGGGCGACCGTCGACCACTGCTACGTCACTTATGACCGCCAGGAGCGGCAGCACAGCCGGTGTGTGGGGCACTGGACGCGGGCCGGCCGTGTCGTTTCGGGACCGGTGGAGGGCGTGGATGTCAGCCAGCACTGGCAAGCGCTCACGGTGGATCCGGGCCCGAACTACGAGTGGGAAGTGAACGTGCCGGAGGCCGCTCGCCATCAGGTTGCCGTTGCTCACCACATGCGCGCCTATGTCGTCCCCCGATTCGTGCCGGTCCTGCTGGTGGTCCTGGACTTGGCAGCGGTTGGCCTTCTCGGCTGGGTTGCGGCGAGCAGGCTACGACGGCGAGTGAGGGCCGTATAGATCTCCGGAAATTGGGCGCGCGCTAGGCCCGGCGACAGTTCAGGGCCAAGCAGCGTGTCAGCGGGCGAGGCAGCCAGGAGGCAGCGAGAGCAACAGCAACGGCCGGCAGTGAACGAGACGACGCAGCGGTGAGGCCGTGCCGTGCAGTGCAGGATGGCATCCGATGACATCCAACGATGCCGCGCACCCGCGCTCACACCGAAGCGTTTGCTGGTGGCACTGCCCTGATCCAGGCCGCTGTGCAACTACTCGGCGACGAAGACGCCTACGCCTGGCAGCGTCTCGGTCATGCCCTTGATCCGTAGCACCTGCATGGCACGGTCGATGACCGGCTCTGTAACGCCGTAGTGCTCGATCAACTCTCGCCGGCTGGGCAGCTTGGAGCCCGGCTGGAACTCGCCGGACTTGATGCGTTCGGCGAGGTCGTCGGCGATCTGCTCATAGCGGTAACGCGGTGGCACGGTGTTCCCCTCGGTTGGCAACACGAGTAGACCACCTACGTCAGCCCTTGACTACCCAACGGTACCTGTGGGAGGTTGCCGAGGAGGTCGATCCCCCGGTTGGCGCTGTGGGCCGTCCTCGCCGGCGTGGATGTCCGGCGCATCCCCCGCGATCGGGCATCCACGCCTCCGGATACCTCCGGCACGAGGAGGCGGCAATGCTCCCTTGGAATTCGCCAACTCGGCGGCTAGTGGCCTTGAGGGTGGCGGGCCGATGAAGCGCCTCTCCTACGACGAGTACCTGTTCGCCGCCGCGTTGACCTTGGCCCGACGGCACCGACCCGTGTGGTCGTGGCGGCACTGGCGACACATCTGCCGCTGCGGCGCGACCCTGCCTTGCCAAAGCCGTCACCGCATCCCGATCAACCGCGGCCACTGGCCCAGCCAGGACGGCCCACGATGAGTACTCACCAACCGATCAAGCCGGCCTGGACGTGCGGCGGTTGTGCGGGGGAGTGGCCCTGCCAGACCCGGCGGCGGGAGCTGCGAGCTGAGTACGACCACGCCCCGGTGTCGCTGGCCCTTTACCTGGCCGCCCAACTCGTCGACGCCACTCGGGACCTGGCCCACGTCTCCGCCGGCCAACTGCACTCCCGATTCGTCGGCTGGGCGCGATGAGCATCCTTCGCCCGGGTGACGAGCAGTTCCACTACAGCGACGGCTCCCACCGGTGGATCCCGCCGGACCCGGACTACGACCAGGAGGTCTGGGACGAGCAGGTCCGACAGCACAAGCAAGGCCACCTGCGGAACGAGCGCCCCAAGGTCCGCGTCCAGCGGCTGATTTGATGCCAGCAGTACAGCAGCGAAGTACAGCAGCCGTGCCAGCCGAACCGAGCCAAGAAGGGCCTCAGCAGGCCGTTTGACCTCGTATCAAGCCCGACCCGACCGGCTCGCCGAGAGTTCACACCGAAGAGGTCACTGGTTCGATCCCAGTATCGCCCACGCAGGTCAAAGGCCACTTCCCGGAAACGGGAGGTGGCGTTTCTGCTGTCGTACAGCAAACAGCAACGGCGAGTGGGCGGAAGCGAGGGGGCATCACTCCCTGTCGACGGGGTGCAGTGCACCTTCGCCCGCCGAGGAGATGTCCGGCTCTGCTGTTACCTTGCCGCCCGTGAACGATCAACTGAGGTGGATCGACCGGATCATCGACGTGACCGGATGGCACCAGAAACCCGAGGATGGCGCCGGCTGGGAGCAGGCCGAGGCAGAGATCGGCGTCGCGTTGCCGTCGGACTTCAAGGAACTGTGCCGACGCTTCATGCCGGGGTCGTTCTACGCATACCTGCATCTGCTCCGGTCGACCGGCGAGCACGAGTCACGGGATCTGCTTCAGATGTGGGCCTATTGCCGGAGTGAGTCTTTTGCGCGGGTCTACGCCCCCTATGAGATCTATGGACCCGACAAGGGATCGGGGCTGATCCAATGGGGTGACGACCAGGTCGAGGGGCGGTACTACTGGCTGGTGGACCGCTCGGTGAAGCCCGAGCGGTGGCCTGTGGTCGCTCAAAAGGGCAGCGGCGACCCGTGGCACCGGTTCGACATGTCGATGACGGAGTTCATCTACCGGATGATCGCGGACCCCGAGTTCGAGCCGTTCACGGTGGCTGACCGATCGCGGCGGGCCTTCTACCTGCCGTACGGGCAGACGATCTCCAGTGGTGAGGAGTGGGATGCTCTCACCAACCCGAACCGCGAGAGCCGGACCCCCTAGGAGGGCACAGTCTGCCGCATGTAAGGAGCGGTTCAGCTGCCGAGGGAGTCGCCGAGACGCTTGAGGGCTTCGCGGGTGGCATTGGACGAGACGTGGGTGTAGATCTCCATCCTCACGGAGAAGCGTGCGTGCCGGAGCACCTGCATGGCGACTCTCGGGTGGACGTCCAGGTCGGCGAGCAGCGTGGCACAGGTACGCCTTGCGTCGTGGACGGTGATTGCCTTGACGTTTGTTAGATCCACACTCCCCTATGGGACGCAGGAGGACACCACGGGAACAAGCGTGGCGGGCTCGACTGAGCGGGATCGCGAAGCCATTCGTATCTGCGTCAAAGCTCGCTCACAGGCGGTGTTGCGGTTTCGGTCTTTGTAGCACAGGCATCAAGAATGTCGGTGGCGCGATCACGCTGACGCTCATCAGTGGCTTCGGCTGATGCGGCCTGTATCAATGGAAGAAGGTCCGCTCGGCGGATCAGGTCGGGAGTGTCGAGGAGCAGCGCGGCCGCAATGGCGGCCGCATGCCGGTGGCAGGGTCAGGGTCGTGCAGGAAGGCGGAGACGGCTTGGAGGATTACAGGGCGCTGGGCGCGGAGTTCAGCCATTGCCGGGTAGCCGTCTAGGGAGAAGCCGAAGCGTTCTAGCTGTGCTACTACGGCGTCGTCGACGTCGTAGGCAATTCCCCCGAGCCGATCTAGGAGCAGCACTCGCAGCGGGCGGGGCGGGACGATCCGAGAGCGGATCCGCTCGTCAATGAGGGTGGTGGCGGCGCGAGGTTCGGACAGGATCGCCGCGAGGTACAGGGTGGTCGGTACGGTTGCTGGATAGATGCTGTTCTGGTGGTACACCGTGTTGAAGAGGTGCTCCAGCGCGTCAGCTCTGACTGCGGGCTCATCGTCCATCAGTTTGGCGAGCGTCGACGGCGTATCCTCGGCCGGTCCATACGCGTGCCAGAGCGAGGCCCAGTCCGTGCCGAGAAGCAGTGTTTGAGGATCGGGCAGCGGACCAATTTTCGCCGGCTCGCCCGTGTGGTGCGTATTGTTGGCGTCACGCGGAGAGGTTACAGATCGACCGCTGATACAGCAGAGCAGTGCAGGCCGTGCCCGTTGCGTGCCCGATGCAGCGGTCAGCACCAGCCCACACGAGCGCCCCAGCAGCCCGGCTGCGAACGCTCCGTGGTCATCCACCAGGCACCGCGACTACTTGGTGTGTAGATCAACCCGATTCCCAAGCTGCTCGGCACCTTCCAAACTGACGGTGGGGGTAGAGGTCGACGAAGCCGATCCTGGTCAGGGAGCATGTAGCGGTGAGTTTCGATCTTGTGGTCCTGGCGGTCGAGCCTTCCGCGACGGCAGACGATGTGCGGCAGATGGCCGATCACTGCACCGGCATGTAACACCGAGACGGTGAGCTTGACCAGCGGATCGTCTCCTTCTATGAGGAACGTCAAGCAGTCGGGCGTCGGTCCTCACCTCCTACACGTGGTCACGCCAGAAGGCCACAGTCACCCTGGGCTCTCGGAACTCCTGATCGATGTAGTCGGCGAGGTCGTGGCCATACACGATGGTGTCGGTCAGTCGGTGGATGGAGAGTACGGGATGCCCGAAGGAGCCCCGACCAGCCGGCAGGTAGCGATGGGCGTACACGGGGATCATGCGCGGAACGTCGGCGAGAAGTCGCTTCGCCTTGGCCATTCGCTTGACGAGGTCGTGAGGGCGATTGCCCCACCCGGGTGGCCACTCCCCGTGCTGGATGCCGTCGAGCACGGTTGCGTGCGGCCAGTCAACCTGCTCTTGCAGGTCGGTGGAGTTGAGCTGGCGCCAGTTGGGCCAACCCCAACTTGCCTTGTCGGGGTGGTCGTCGTGGCCAGGTGTCCAGACTGGCAGCCCGGCTGCGAGGAAGGCGCGGTGGTCTTCGGCGAACTCGAAGCCGAACCGTCGTTCGATGCTGACGAACTCGGCGTCGGTGAGCCCCGGTTGGATGTCCACCAGATCCAGCTGGGCTAACCGCCGAGCGGCCTCGACACCCAATGCGACACCGGCGCCATTCGTCACCGCAGAAGCGTAGCGACCTGGCCGCGTGCGGGTGATGGGAGGCGCGAGAGCAGCAGAGAGGCAGCGAACGCGACGGCAACCGATA
This sequence comes from Micromonospora sp. CPCC 205739, assembly GCF_036906795.1. NCBI lineage: Bacteria > Bacillati > Actinomycetota > Actinomycetes > Micromonosporales > Micromonosporaceae > Micromonospora > Micromonospora sp. CPCC 205739. The sequence goes on from NZ_JBAKHS010000023.1 coordinate 27,210, forward strand.
ACACCGGACGTCGCTGGAGCCCGAACAACGTGCATGGACTGAGGTTCTCTGGCAGCAGACGACAGCCGTCGGTGCCCCGCAGCCGCGTTCACACCGAAGTGGTCACTGGCTCGATCCCAGCATCGCCCACCATAAATAGGGCGTGACGTCGGTGGTCATGTCCGCGACACTGGCCGACGTGGAAGAGGTCGAGGTCGTCGTCGCCCATCACGAGCGCGCGACCGTGCGCGTCGGCGACGTGTTCCTGAAAATCGACGCTGATCAGACTCGCACCGATGTCGAGGTCGAGGCGATGGCTATGGCGCCGATCCCTACTCCGGAGATCCTGTGGCGGAAGCCGCCCGTGCTCGCTCTCGCCGCCCTCCCCGGGACGGCACTCGGCCGCCTCGGCGAGCCGTCGACCGCGTCTTCGGCGGCGTGGGCCGCGGCTGGTGCCGCCGCACGGATGCTGCACGACGCGCCGTTGCCGCCATGGCCCGGTCGCCGCCTCGACGAGTTGGCGTCGCGCCTCGACGGTGAATGCGAGTGGCTCGTCACGAACGGCGTCCTTCCCGCTGACCTGGTCACGCGCAACCGCCGGGTTGCCGAGGCTGCGCTTCGGCCGTGGGTTCCGGTGTTCATGCACGGCGACCTGCAGATCGCCCATGTGTTCGTCGACGACGACGAGATCACCGGTGTGGTCGACTGGTCCGAGGCGGGCCAGGGTGATGCCCTGTACGACCTCGCCAGCTTGACGCTCGGACACGAGGAGCACCTCTGCGACGTCGTCGCCGGCTATGGCACCGACGTCGACCTCGACGTCATCCGCGCGTGGTGGTCAATGCGAAGCCTGCTGGCGATCCGCTGGCTGGTACAACACGGCTTCGACCCGGCCGCGCCAGGCTGCGAGATCGACGTGCTGAAATCCCGGATGTGAGGCCGCACGAGCCCGCCTGCCACGAGTGCCGTACGTGATCTGCGTGTAGCGGTGCCGTTCGATCAAAGCCGATGAGCGGGCACGTCGTTCCGCCCGCCGCCGAGAAAGCCCGTTGCGAGTGGCCGGCATCAGATGTCTGGTTGATCGGCCACCAATCCCGGAAGAGAAGCTGACGCGCATGTCGCTGCCCACGCCCACGCTGCACACCGCTCGCCTTCGGCTGCGTCCCTTCGACGACGCGGATGCGAACAACCTCTTCGCGCTGCACAGCAGCGCCTACGTGCTGCGCTACTGGGACGCGCCGCCGTGGAGCGACCGCGTGCGCGCCGAGCGGTTCATCACGGCTTGCCGGCAGATGGTAGAGGAGGGCACCGGGGCGCGGCTGGCCGTGGATCGTGTCTCCAGCGGGCGTTCATCGGCTGGTGCAGCCTGAACCGGTGGAATCCGGACTACCGCAGCGCATCGCTGGGCTACTGCTTCGACGATGCAGCGTGGGGTCACGGCTACGCGACGGAGGCCGCGCGCGCTTTGCTGCGGTGGGCATTCGACACGCTGGACCTCAATCGCGTCCAGGCTGAGACCGATACACGCAACGAGGCATCTGCCCGCGTGCTGGAGAAGCTCGGATTCGTGCGTGAAGGGACGTTGCGGGAAGACTGCGTTGTGAACGGCGAGGTCTCCGACTCGTGGGTCTACGGGCTGATCAGGCGGGAGTGGCGGCCGTCGTCCGAGCCGGTGCCCGCCCGCTGAGTCCTTGCTCCCTCGCGCGACGTGGCCCGGCATCCGAGTGCTTCGCTTCGCCGCGTCGAGGGGCCGGCGCCGGGCACTCTCGTGCCGCAATCCGCGCGCGAAGGTGTCGCAGATCAGTTGGCGGACGAGTGTCGCGCATCAGTCGACGGAGGACATCGGACTGCCGGCGATGTGGTTCAGAGTTTCTGTACGTCTTCAAGGCGGCCCTGAGCGGGCCGCACGCGCCGCCGCCTGGGCGCGCGCCGGCCGCTGCCGCTGTCGCTCTGCGGCCGTCACGCCTGATGCCCGGCGGCTGGCGCGGAGAGCGGGGAGCCCGGAGGGCCGCCGCAGCACGACAGACGGTTGACCCATGGTGTGGTGGGCCGGCAGCCGGCCGGGGCGCGGCGGCCGTCGCACCGGCGCGCCGTAGCGCGAGTCACGGCCGGCCGTGGTGGGGATGCGGCGCGGAGTGTGCGGGGCCGCCCCTCCAAGGACAAGGGCGCTTCGCGTCGCTGCGCGACGGCCCTGCGGGCCGCCCTTGGCCCCGGAGCCTCTGCGACCCCTCGGGCGGGCGTTGCCGGCAGGCCAGGGCCTGCCCGGGGGACACGCGCCGCATCCCCACCACCACCTCGTCGCAACGGACCGCGCCAATCCTCGCTTCACGGGAAGGCCCGCCAGGTCGGATGGCCACAGGCTGGATCTACGTAGATAAAGTCGCCGGGCATGCGACGACGTTCGAGGGTTCGGCTGTCGGTGGGTGCCGGTGCAGCGGGGAAGATTAGGGCGTTCGTATTCAGTCTGCCGTTCATCGTCGTTACAGGGGTCCTGCTCTGGGTGCCCTTCGACCTGATCTTCGAGTCGCTTACAGCGAACCCGATCAACGTGTGGGGCTCGCTTCTACCCCACCTGTTCGTCTCTGCCGGGTTCCTCTGGGGTGCCTACATCGTAGGAGCGGTCAGCTTGGCGATGATCGGAGTGCCCTTGTACGGAGCATGGCTGGACGGGACGTTGCTCGGTGAGCGCTTGTGGCTCCGGACGCGTTGGGTGGACCTGTCCACGGCGAATATCGCCATGGAGGATGATCCACGGCGAGGCGCCATGTCACTGCTAATCGCTCAATCCCCAGACTCGGGACTCCAGGTGAGATTGCCCGTACGTCGAGGAGCGAACAGCCTGCCGCCGGATGCGATGATCGCGTTGGCCGACGCCATAACCGGCACAAGGGTGAGTAAGGGACCGGACGACGCAGCCTTCGTGATCGCAGACCGGCTACGAAGCCTAGGTTCGTGATTCCTTGATGATAATGGGCTCGATGAGCGTCCTTCGCGTAAGAGCCCAACGGCCACCGTGCCTGCCCACAACAGCTGTCGAGCCGCGTGCGTAGCAAACTGACGGTCCGCGACACTCCCCTGAGAGAGCGGAGGGATGTACGGTCCATCGCCATGAGCTTCGACCTGATCTTCGTGCCCCGGAGCGACGACCAGTCCTGGGATGACGCGTTGGACGCGGCGGAGGAGGCCGAAAGCGACGAGCGTCCACGCGCGGAGGCGTGGGCCCGACTGGTGGCGGCGGCGCGGCAGGTGCTTGGTGAGGTTTCCGTCTTCGAGGGGGCCCACAACTACGAGCTGACCCACGAGCCGACCGGTATCCAGATCAGCTACTACGCAGACGAGGCTGGGATCACGGTTCCCTACTGGTACCGAGGTGAAGACGCCCGGGTGATCGTCACGGCGCTGTATCAACTCGGCGAAGCCGTCCAAAAGGTCACGGGCCTACCCGGGTACGACCCCCAGCTGGAGCTGCCACTGTCGGATGCCGTCGCGCAGCCGGAGCTTGCCGTCAGGGTCTTCGATGACGTCGCAGCGTCCTTCGCGGAACGAGGGATCTCCAGTCCCAGCAACGGCTGAGTGACTATCTGGGTGACGACGGGTACGAACAGCGGTGAACGCCCACGGACTCCGGTGGAGAGCTTCCGCAACTAGGTGCTCATAAGGGCGCGGGTCAGCACGCCGTGTTGGTTGCCTGGGGGTCAAGGAGTCAGAGCCTCAGGTTGGCCGTCCTACCTGTGCGATCCCTCGCGGTTCCGGCCGCCGACCTGGTAACCCCGAGCAGGTCAGAACGAAAAGTGCTTGACCACCGCCCAGCCCCGCTCCGCGGACCTGGCGTAGAAGGCCCGAAGGTCCTCGTGGTACTGAGCCAGGCGCTCCCGCAGGTCCTCATCCGACTCGGACGAGGGCAGTTGCCGCCACTCCTGCCACCGGTCCGGGAACGAAACTCTCTCCAGGTACGCCGCCGTGCGCGCGACGTCCGGCGGCTCGAGCGTCACGTGGCCCGGACCACCGCCGGGGTCCGGTATGTGCCGCCCTCCGAAAACGGGGAGCGCCCGGTCCCCGCCCAGCTGCGACTGGAACAAGTAAAGCTCGTCCAGCTGGAAGAAGCCGCTCTCCAGCCATACTGCGTCACCTGCCCGGGCCCGCCGGCGTAGCTCGTCGAACTCCACATCGAACAGGGACTCAAACCCCGCCGGGTGCCCGGGCAGCTCGGAGGATTCGAGCCCTTGGAAGTAGACCCACATACTCACTGTCGGCAAACTACCTGGCCCCACCGACGTGAGCCCCGTAGCCAACAGGCATCGCAGGCACGAGCGCGTCGTCGAGGAAGACCACGTCCAGGCCGCCGACAGGTCAACGCCAGGTAAAAGGGCAGCGTGGCGCAGGTACGCCGGGCGTCGTGAACCGTGATCGGCCTGACTCCGGCTTGCCCGCACCTCGTCTGCCACGAGCGTTGGAAGTTGCGCGGCTCTATGGGCGTGCCATAGCGGGTAGTGAATACGAGGTCGGTTTCGTGCCACGCCTTGCCGACGGTCATTCGTGCTCCGTCCCGTTGCGCCTTTCTGATTGCTAGTACCGTCAAGCAGATGTCCGGCAGGGGGAGTATGGCGTCGGATGCCTGGGTCTTGGTGTCGCAGTGCAGGAGTTGGCCGCGCACCCGTTGCAGTTTGCGGCCGATGGTCAGCTCTCCGGCGTCAAGGTCGACATCTGCCCAGGGGTGGCAGGGACGGGAGACGAAGCACCAACAGCCGTGGACGTCGCTCGACCTGTGAGGGTTACCGCGACCGCTGACCTCGGTGACGTCGGCAGTACTGTCAGCAGCAGGTCGCGAGGTAGGACCGTAGGTCTGCGAGAGCAGCGAGGGCACCGTCACGGTCGGCCCGGTAGAACACCGTCTTGCCCTCGCGCCGCGAGGTGACCACCCCTCCTCGTCGCAGCAGCATCAACTGCTGCGACGCAGTGGCCTGGCTGATGCCGGTGCGTTGGGCCACCTCTCCCACGGACAGTTCGGAGCCGCGGGCAAACAGCATCATGATCCGTTGCCGAGTCGGACTGCCGAGTGCCTTCAGGAACTCGTGGGTCTGCGGTGCGAGTCCCCCTGCAGCGGCGGTGTCGTGCGCCGCGGGTTCGCTCGTCGGCTGTTCGGCAGCGGCGTGCGTCATGGGCCCATCCTTCCCCTGCCGTCATCATATTGTCATTCAACAAAACGACGATATGATCGTGTCGTGACTGCTCTAACCGAGCCCGTGATCATCATCGGAGGCGGCCAGTCCGGCCTCGCCGCAGCCCATGCCGCCCTGGTCGCCGGGCTGCGACCTGTCGTCCTGCACGCCGGCGCCGAGCCGCTCGGCTCCTGGCCGGACTACTACGACAGCCTCACCCTCTTCTCGCCCGCCCGCTACAGCGCCCTGCCCGGCATGCCATTCGACGGCGACCCGGACCGCTACCCCCACCGCGACGAGGTCACCGCCTACCTGCGCCGCTACGCCCAGGCTCTCGACGTCGACATCCGCACCCGCACTCAAGCCGTCGCCGTGCACACCCGCCCCGGCGGGGGATACCTCGTCCGCACCGACACCGGCGACGAGCTGCCCGCAGCCGGGGTCGTCGCCGCCACCGGATCCTTCGGCAACCCCCACCTGCCGACCCTGCCCGGCCAGAGCGCCTACGGCGGAGACCTGCGACACGTCGCCCACTACCGCCGTCCCGAGGCGTATGCCGGCAAGCGGGTCGTCGTTGTGGGCGCCGGCAACTCCGCCATCCAGGTTGCCTACGAACTCACCGCCCACGCCCGGGTCACCCTGGCAACCCGCGAACCGGTCCAGTTCCTGCCGCAGCGCATCCGAGGCCGGGACCTGCACTTCTGGCTGCGCGTCACCGGCGCCGACCGACTCCCGCGCGCGGTCCTCACCCGCCTCGTCCGCCACGCCACCGTGCTCGACACCGGCCGATACCGGGCCGCAGTCACCTCAGGCGAACTGCCCCGGCGTGCCATGTTCACCGCCTTCACCCCCGACGGCGTCGTGTGGGGCGACGGCACCAGCGAGCCGGTCGACGCCGTCATCTTCGCCACCGGCTACCGGCCGGACCTCGCCTACCTCACGCCCCTCGACACCCTTTGTCACGGCATTCCCCGGCAGGCGGGCGGGATCTCCACAACTCACCCCGGCCTGGCCTACCTCGGGCTGGAGTTCCAGCGATCCTTCGCCTCGAACACCCTGCGCGGCGTCGGACGAGACGCCACGCACCTCATGTCCGCCCTCGCCGCACACGCGACCGGTCGCCCTCGCCGCGTCTGGCAGGGGCGCCAGCGGGCAGCGGATCACCCGGGACCGGAGAGCGTCGGCCATCCCTGAACCCGCGGTCGAGTAGCCACGCGAGTAGCCAGGGCGGTGCATCCTGACGGACGGGCCCGTACCTCGGCGGACCCGTTGAGCAGCGCCAGGCGACACTGACCCGGCTCGTCCGCTCCTCGCAGTGTCAGGCACACACGGGGCACAAGACACCGCCGAACGTCGTCACCAGCCACCACCGATGGCAGCCCGAGACGCCCCGTGAGCAGGTGTCGAGGACCGTTTCCGCTGGCGGGGCGTAGCGGCTCTTGGTTCGCTGCAACGTCTGATGGTCGCCGGTCTTTGCGGATGCGCCACGGAACCGGGAGCGCGGTACATGGTTGTCAGGCTCCGAATCGTCGACTGCGGGCCGAGTAGGAGCGCAGGGCGCGGAGGAAATCGACCTTCCGGAAGCCGGGCCAGTACACGTCGCAGAAGTACAACTCGGAGTAGGCGGCCTGCCAGAGCAGGAACCCGGACATGCGGCGTTCTCCGCTCGTGCGGATGACCAGATCAGGGTCGGGTTGATTGCCGGTGTACAGGTGCGCCGCGAGATCGTCGGCGGTCAGCCGCTGTGCGACGTCGTCGAGTGTGGCGCCCGCTTGTGCCTCCTGCTCCAGCAGGGAACGAACTGCGCTGACGATCTCCTCGCGGCCGTCGTAGCCGATGGCGACCGTGAGGTGGAAGTCGGCACCGCGTTCACGGGTGGCGTCTTCCGCGAGTTTCAGGGCGTGGCGTGTCGAGTCGGGTAGGACGTCCGCGCGGCCGGCCAGGTGAAGCTGCCAGGGGTTGGTCGGACGGAGGAGAGGCTCCGCGACGACCTCCTCGATCATCTGCATCAGGTTCTCTACCTCTTCGGATGCCCGCTTACGCATGTTGTCGACGGAGGCGACGAACAGAGTGACGTGATGGATGCCCATGTCGGCACACCAGCCCAGTACCTCGTGGATGTGTTCCGCGCCGTATCGGTGGCCCACCCGGGGGTCATCGAAGCCCTCCTGCTTGGCCCACCGGCGGTTGCCGTCCATCACCATTGCTACGTGCCGTGGCATCGACTTACCGCCGAGCTGGGTGCGGAGGCGGCGGGCGTAGAGCCGGTAGGCGGCACGGCGTAGGGGCTGCATCATGATCGAATGAAATCACCCGATCGGCGCTGGCGATGGCCCGGCTGCTCATGCAACAGGCGGACACGGGAGTGGTGACCTTCTGCCGAGGTGGGCTGCGACAGGAACGGTGACAACTACGAGCCGGAACAAAGACGATCACGCCCGGCGTCGCGTGGACGGTCGGCCGAGGCAGTCGACGGATGCGAACGCCGGCAGACGAAGCGCACAGTTCTTGCAACCAAGGGGTCAGAGCGGGGCGGAGAGTCGGCGTAGTGGGCCGACGGGGACCAGGTCCAGGCCGTCAAAGGGGGACCGTCGGTAACCAACGAAGACCATCGACGCCAAGTGACAGTTGCGGCCCATCGGCGTCGAGGACTGCTCAGAGGGACAAGCACGTGCCATCGGGCAGCGTCCCAGCTACGTCGGCCGCCTCGCCCGAGGAAAGCACGTAGCCGAGCACGCAGGCACCTTCAACCCGCGCGGCGAACACGAGCCCCTTGCCCTCGGTGATGTCGTCGGACCGCGCGGGCCGTACGACATGGTCGACCAGACCCACATGATTCAGCGCGTTTCGCAGCTCGCCGGCGTCGATGTTGTCGCGACCACAGGGGCCGGGACCGCCGGCCGCAGTCGTCACGCAGACCGAGGGCTGTCGATCCACCAAGGCCGACAACTCCGTTCGGAGTTCAACGGCGGCGAGTCGGGCGGCCTCCCTCGCCGCCTGGCTCGGCGTGCTCCGGCCCGCCGCGACGGCGAGGTCCCAGCATGGATCGGGCACCGCTCCGGTCGGTTGCGGGGGTTGGAAACAGGTGATGTATCGGGGGGCGGTCGGTTCTGCCGCAGTGCTGCCACCATGACTGCTCTGGGCCAAGATCGGCGCGGTGAGCGAGACGGCGGCAGAGAGGACGAAGGCAGCACCGAGCGCTGCCGCTATGACGGCCGGTCTCGGTGAGCGCCAGTTCACCTGGCAGACAGTACGCGGAACGGCTTGGCTCCGTGGTCCGACGCTGCGAGCAGAGTTCGAGGATGCTCCGGTGTCCCTGTCTCTTCATATGGGGGCGCAACCCGTTCTTGCCACCGCCGATCTGATCTGGGCACCCGTATCGGCGCTTCCTCGGCTGGATGCGGTGAGCATCCTGCGGCCTGGCAACGAGGAATTCCACTACAGCGATGGCTCCCACAGATGGATCCCGCCGGACCCGGACGACGACCAGGAGGTCTGGGACGAGCAGGTCCGCCAACACAAGCAGGGCCACCTCAGAAACGAGTGCCCGGAGGTCCGCGTGCAGCGCCTCGTCTGATGCCAGCAGTACAGCAGTGAGGAACAGCAACCGTGTCAGCCGCACCCGACCGGGGCGGGCCTCAGCAGGCCGTCTGACCTCGTATCAAGCCCGACCCGACCTGCTCGCCGAGAGTCACACCGAAGAGGTCACTGGTTCGATCCCAGTATCGCGTCGTGCGTGGCTTCTCATGGCTCATCACGGCCTGGACATCGATGACCGGCAGCCCCGCGACACCGACTCCGACCAGACCGCTCCGACGGTCTACCTGCTCTACCCTCGGCGGGTGCCCCAGCAAGTCCTTGCCCGCATCGCCGTAGTCGGCACGGTGCTGGTCGGTGTTCTGGTGTTGTGTGGCCTCGCCGTCCAGCAACTCGGCGAGCCGATCGAGAGCCCGGGAGCGCGGGCGATCGAGTGCACGAACGCCGATCACCGGTTGGCCGAGCAGTTGGCACAAGACCGAGTGGTGACCTCTCCTCCATCCGGCACCACCCTCGACCGTATCGATCAAGCTCCGTGCGGGGGTGAAAGCGACGACTGGGGGCGCGTTTCGGCGGACATCAGCTTGCCGCCCCGGCAGCTCGATGGGCCCGATCATCGACCACTACCGGACCTTGCTGACAGCGGGCCACTGGGAGATCGTGCCGGGTCCAGCACGGACAGATCAGTTGTGCGCGAATCGGGCGACGAACGGGCGCAAGGTCCGCCTACTCCTGGTCTATGGGCAGCATCCTCCAGGTCCACGACGGTACGGCAAGATCAGGATTGAGATCAGCTTTGTGCCCGGCGGCGGGGATCTTCGCTGCCACAGCTGAAGGGGCTAGGAATCCGGGGTCAGCTTGGGGCCGTCGCGACGCCTCAGCGGCAAGGAGGTGCCCGTTCCTGAGGGCTGGTGCGGGTGAAGGACGCTCCTGGCCAGGCTTCGGCCCGCCTCGTCGCCCTGCGGGCTCCGGCCAGCAGAACTGGACGTTCCCTCAGTGAGGATGAACGCCTCGGCTGGGCCGGCCATCTGATCAGGAATCAAGAAGCTCCAGGGGTGTCGTCGGGCCTAGCCTTTCCCCAGGTAGCCGGCATCACGCCGAGCCTTCACAGCAAAGGGGAGCCCGAGAATGTCCGCCAAGAACTCCGCCACCGTGTCCGACGGCTTCACCCCCGAGGAGCGTGCCGCGATGAAGGAGCGCGCCGCCGAGCTGCGCGCCGAGGGCAAGAAGGGGGCCAAGAAGGCCGAGGGGCTGCAAGCGATCCTCGACCGGATCGCGCAGATGGCGCCGGAAGACCGTGCGCTCGCCGAGCGGGTGCACATGGCGGTGACCGCTGCCGCCCCGGAGCTGTCGCCGAAGACCTGGTACGGGATGCCCGCCTACGCGAACGCGGACGGCAAGATCGTCGTCTTCTTCCAGGACTCGGGCAAGTTCAACTACCGGTACTCGACCCTGGGCTTCCAGGACACCGCCAACCTCGACGACGGAGACCTGTGGCCGGTGGCGTACGCACTGAAGCAGTGGAGCCCCGCGGTGGAGAAGAAGGTCGTCGAGCTGGTGAAGGCCGCGGTCTCCTGACCGCTCAATCATCTAGACCACGCCGGACAGGTACTCCCGACGTCGCTGCGGTTCGAACTTCTCGATCGCGTACCGCAGCATGACCCGGGGCATGACCCGGTAACGCCGGGCCAGGAAGTCCTCCTCCGCCGCTCTGTCACGGTTGCCCACCTCGCGCAGCATCCAGCCCACCGCCTTATGGACGAGGTCGTGCGGGTCGCGCAGGAGCCGGTCGCTGAGGCGGAAGGTCCAATGGAAGTCACCGGCTCGGATGAAGGCGAACGTTGCCATGATGGCGATGCGCCGGTCCCACACCAGGCTCGACTCGGCCAACCGATCCAGTACGCGCCGGTCCTTGTCGATCAGCCAGGGGCCGACGATGTACGGCGCGGATGAGTCCACCAGGTCCCAGTTGTTGATGTGGCCGGTGTTGGCGAGGACGATGCTGAAGATCTGGCCCCGTTCCTCCTCGTCTCCCTTGGTGAACTTGCGGACCAGGATGAAGAGCGACGTCAGCCTCTCCTCGTGCACGCTGCTGGTCAGCAGCTTCGCCGTTTCGGCCAGGGAGAGGTCGCGCCAGTACCGGGCGGCCACCCTGCGCTGTTCCGGCACGGAGACACCGATGGCGGTGTCGCCCTCGCCGTACCCGCCCGGAGTCATCTGCAGAAACCGGCTCGATGCCTCCGCCCGCCGCGGGTCGGCGAGGCTGGCGAGTTCCTGACGGACGTCGGCGGTCGTGGCCATGACTGTGCAACCTACCGCGACCGCCGTTGCCCAGAGTGCGGTTACGACGGTGGAGGATGGGCCGATCGGTGGCTCGGGACCGGAAGGCCTCGGTAGTTTCCCTGTCATGAGTGAAGACACCTTCCGCTCGGTGGAGATCGAGCGCACCAGCGTGGGGAAGTACGTCGTGCGGAACGCCCGCGGCGGATCGATGTCGATGGGCACGGGCGAGGACGGCAGCTTCACGCCGGTGGAACTGCTCCTGGCTGCCATCGGCGGCTGCACCGCGATAGACGTGGACCACATCACCAGCCGCCGCGCCGAGCCGACCCAGTTCTCCGTCGAAGTCACCGGCGACAAGATCCGGGACGAGGCCGGAGGAAACCGGATGCAGAACCTCAGGGTGGAGTTCACCGTGACGTTCCCGGTGGGCGCGGACGGCGACCGGGCGCGCGAGGCGCTGCCCCGGTCGCTGCAGCAGTCGCACGAACGGCTCTGCACCGTCTCCCGTACCGTCGAACTGGGCACTCCCGTCTCGATCGTCGAGGCTGCCGGTTCCAACGGCGACTGAGGCCTCCGGCGGATGCGTACCGGCGAGGTGACCCGGCTTTACCACCGGCAGACGAACCAGTGTCGCGGCGGCCGGCTACCGGATGTCCCGGGGTTCGTGCCGATGGACCCGGGCAACCAGCCCCGGCCCTTCAAACGCCACCTGGGGGCGCCGGTTCACCCCCTGCCCCGCGACCTGCCGCCAACCGGGGCCCCGGCCGCGGTGACCCTGTCCGGGCGGGTACCGCCGAGCGACCCGACCATCGACGGCGAGCTCCTCGCCCGGCTGCTGTTCTACTCGGCGGGGGTCACTCGAACTGCCGGAGACAACCTCTGGTTCCGGGCCGCCCCCTCGGCCGGCAACCTCCACCCCCTTGAGGTGTACGCGGTGGTCAACGAGGTGGCCGGGCTCGACGCCGGGCTGTACCACTTCGCGCCGGAGGTGTTCGGCCTGGAGGCACTCGTGGCCGGGGACCACCGCCGGGCGCTGGCCGACGCCACCGCTGACCTCGACGTCGCGGCCAGCCCGCTCGCCCTCGTCGTCACCGGCCTCCCGTGGCGCACCGCCTGGAAGTACGCCGAACGGGGCTGGCGGCACGTCTACTGGGACGCCGGGACGATGGTGGCGAATCTGCTGGCCGTCGCCGAAGGCCACGGGCTGCCGGCGCGGGTGCGGCTGGGCTTCGCCGACGCCGCCGTGTCTCGCCTGCTCGGCGTCGACGGCGTGACGGAGTTCCCGGTGGCGGTGATCACCTGCGGCCGGCCCACCGCGACCGCCTCCACGGAAGCGGTCGAGCTACCTCCGCCGCCGTTCCCCCCGACGCCGCTATCCCCGGCGCCGGTCGAGTTCCCGCTGGTCGTCCGGGTGCAGCAGGCCGGTGAACTCGCCACGGGCGACGACGTGACCGGCTGGCGGGCGGCCGCCGTCGCGGGCCTGCCCCGCGCCACCGACACCGTCGATGCACCGGCTGCGGCCGGCAGCGAGCCGATCGAGTCGGTCATCCTGCGCCGCGGCTCCACCCGGCGCATGCGCCCTCAACCCGCCCCCGCCGAGCTGCTGCACTGGGCGATGTCGGCGGCGACCCGAGCGGTCCCCGCCGACGCGATCCCGCCCGGGAGCACCCTGCTCTCGCACGAGGTCGCGGTCCACGCGGTGCACGGCACGGAGCCGGGCCTGTACCAGCAGGCCGACGGCCCGCCGCGGCGGCGCCGACCGGCACCGGAGCCCGAGGTACGGGCGTTGAGCCAGCGGCTCTGCGTCGACCAGCCGCTCGGCGGCGACTCCGCGTACACCGACTTCGCCTGCGCCGATCTGGACCAGGTGCTGGACGGGTACGGCGAGCGCGGGTACCGGGTCGCCCAGTTCGAGGCCGGGGTGGCCGCCGGCCGCCTGCAACTGGCCGCTTTCGCCCTCGGTCACGGCGGCACGGGCCTGACCTTCTGCGACCAGGACATCTCGGACGCGTTCGACACCCGTGCGGCCTGCATGCTCGCGGTCGCCATCGGGCTGCCCGCCTACCGGTCCAAGCCGGGCGGCCCACCCGGCCGGCCCCGGCGGATCACCGGCTGACGCCGCGCGGCGGATGACCTCGCCGGCCTGCCTGGCCCGTCGGCGTCCCGGGGACCCGGTCCCGCCCCTGGTGGGCGCAAGGAGTGGGTGGCGGATCGCCGGTTACCGTTGCCGGTGTGCGGGCGGAGGTGGGCGAGACGATCGGTTTCTCGGTGCTCGGCTCGGTCAGGGTCGTCCGCGCCGGCGCCGAGCTGCACTTGGGCGCCCGCCAGCAGCGCCTGGTGCTCGCCATACTGCTGGCCCGGGCCGGTTCACCGGTCTCCCTGGCCGAGCTGGTCGACCTGCTCTGGGACGAGGAGGCCCCGGCCAGCGCCGCGAACGTCGTGCACCGGCACGTCGGGGTGCTCCGGCGGCTGCTCGAGCCCGGCCTGCCCACCCGGTCGGCGGGCCGGCACATCCTCCGGGACCTCGCGGGCTATCGGCTGCGCGCCGACGAGGAGTCCCTCGACCTGCTGAAGTTCCGGTCGCTGAGCCGGCTGGCGGGCCGGAGCCTGCAGGACGGCGACCCGGAGTCGGCGCTGCGGCATTCCCTCGACGGGCTGCGGCTGTGGCGCGGCCGGTGCGCCGCGGGCCTGGAACCCGCCTCCCGCCGGCATCCCGCGTTCCTCGCCGTGGAGGCCGAACGCGCCCAGGCCGTGCGCGAGGCCGCCGACGCCGCCGAGCGCTGCGGCCGGATGAGCGCGGTGCTGGCGCCGTTGCGGCAGGCCGCCGAGCAGCACCCGCTCGACGAGTCGCTGCAGAGCCGGTTGCTGCTGGCGCTCGCCGCCGACGGCCGCCAGGCGGAAGCCGTCGAGATGTACCGGGTGGTGCGCCGCCGGCTCGCCGAGGAGCTGGGCATCGATCCGGGCGACGAGCTGCGGGAGGCGTACGACCGGCTGCTGCACCAGCGCACCCAGCCGGCGCGTACCGAATCGCCGTCGTCGCTGCCGCGGCCCGCGCAGCTGCCGCCGGACCTGCCCTTCTTCAGCGGCCGGGACGACCTCATCGCCGAGGCCCGCGCGGCGGTCGCGCGCCCGGGCGGGCCGGCGGTGCTCGCGATCGACGGCATGCCCGGGATCGGCAAGACCGCCCTCGCCGTCCACCTCGCCCACCAGCTCGCCGCCGGCTACCCGGACGGGCAGCTCTACGTCGACCTGCGCGGATACGACGGGCGGGAGCCGGCGATGAGCCCGGCCGAGGCACTGCGCGGCTTCCTCGGCTCGCTCGGGGTGCCCCAGGAGGGCATTCCGGCCGAGCTGCACGCCCAGGCGGGCATGTACCGCAGCAGGCTTGCCGGCCAGCGCCTGCTGATCCTGCTCGACAACTGCCGGGACGCCGAGCAGATCCGGCACCTGCTGCCGGGCAGCCCCGGCTGCCTGGTGATCGTCACCAGCCGCAGCCGGCTCAGCACCCTGCTGACCGCGGCCGGCGCCCACCCGTTGCCGGTCGGCCTGCCGACCGTCGACGAGGCCCGCGCGGCGTTCCTGGAGCCGCTCGCCGTCGGCGGCGTCACGGCGGACCCGGCCGCGATCGACGCCATCGTCGCCGGCTGCGGGCGGCTGCCGCTCGCGCTGGCCATGGTGGCCGCCCGCCTGGCGAGCGTGCCGGGGACGCCACCGGCGCAGATCGCCGCCGAGCTGGCCCAGGCGCCCGGGTTGGACGGCTTCGACGGCGACGACCCGCAGACCGGCCTGCGTGCCGTCTTCTCCTGGTCCTACCAGTCACTCTCCGCCCCGGCCGCCCGGCTCTTCCGGCTGCTGCCGATCCATCCCGGCCCCGACATCTCGGTCGCCGAGGCGGCGGGCCTGGCCGGCGTCCCGCTGCAGAGCGGGCGGGCGCTGATCGGCGAGCTGAGCCGCGCGCACCTGATCAGCGAGGACCTGCCGGGCCGCTACCGCACTCACAAGCTGCTGCTGGCCTATGCCACGGAACTCGGCGAGGAGCACGACAGCCCCGCCGAGCGCGCCGCCGCGGAGCTGCGCTGCCGGCAGGTCCACCGGGCAGCGGCCAGCAGGCGCACCGGCGGTTCCCCGCCCACGCCGAGTACCACCCGATGATCGAGCCGGGGCCCGGCGGGTTCCGCGGCACTGCGCCGGCCACGGCGACGCCATGCGCTGCCGGCCCTGATCCCGTACGCGCAGACCGGGGACCGGTCGGCTCGTGGCGGTCACGTCACGTCCGTGAGCGATTGCGATCGGCGACGGCACTCGATCCGCACTTACGCGTCAGTCCATTCGCATCGGCCGTCCCTAGGCTCGGGCCTCATTCACCGTTGCTCCTGGCTGTGGGGGGAAAGATGGTGCTCGGGGTACTCGACGAATCACCGGCCGGCCGGGCCGAGCGCATGACCGCGCTGCATGCGGAGCACGGCCGTGCCGTGCTGCGTCTCCTGCTCGTGCTGACCCACGGCCAGCGGCAGACCGCCGAGGATCTGCTCCAGGAGACGATGTTGCGGACCTGGCGGCACCTCGACTCGGTGCCGGCCGAGCCCGATGCCGCCCGACGGTGGCTCTTCACCGTCGCCCGGCGACTCGTCATCGACGGCGTCCGGCTGCGGCGGGGCCGCCCGGCCGAGGTCCACCTCGTCGACATGACCTGGATTCCCGCCGGCGACGACACCACCGGCACCGCGCTGGCGTCGCACGCCATCCGGCACGCGCTCGGCCGGCTGAGCCCGGCGCAGCGCAGTCTGCTCTCCGAGGTCTACCTGGTCGGGCGGTCACCGGAAGAGGTCGCGGGCCGGCTGGGCGTGCCGATCGGCACGGTGAAGTCCCGGACCCACTATGCGTTGCGGGCCCTGCGCACCGGCCTTGAGGCCGCCTGAGCAGGCAATACGCCGCCGACCGGCGATCCGGCCGCTGAGTCGAAGCTCACATTGCGGCGGCGCGTCCGTCGCGCGGCGCGGGCCCTGACATGCTATGGCGATCGTGGCACCCAGCCGTACTTGGATCGCATCAGGATGACCAGCCCGCTCTCTTTCGCCGTTCTCGGCCCGGTGCGGGCCTGGCGCGGCCAGTCCGAGATCGACCTGGGCACCCGGCAGCAGCGGCTGATCCTGGCGTTGCTGCTCGCCCGAGCCGGCGGCGCGGTCAGCGTCGCCGAACTCGTCGACCTGCTCTGGGAGTGCGACCCCCCACCCAGCGCGGTCAACGTGGTGCACCGGCACGTCGGGATGCTCCGGCGGCGCTTCGAGCCGGGCCTGCCGACGCGGGCTGCGGGCTCGGTGCTGATCCGCGACGGCGCCGAGTACCGGCTGCGGATCGAGGGGGAGTCGCTCGACCTGCTGCGGTTCCGGCGCCTGGTCGCCCAGGCCGGTCGCAGCTCCGGCGAGCCGGCCGTCCAGCTCTACCGGGAGGCGTTGGCGCTGTGGCGCGACCGGTGCGCCTCGGGCCTGCAGACCGGTGGCCGGGCCCATCCGGAGTTCGTCGCGGTCGACGGCGAGCGGTTCGCGGCCGTCCGGGCGGCGACCGATGCCGCCCTGCGGGCCGGGTGCGTCCACGTGGTGCTGCCCGCGATCCGGCTGGCCGCCGAATACGAGCCGCTGGACGAGGCGCTGCAGGCGCGGCTGCTGCTCGCGCTCGCCGCGGACGGCCGGCGGGCCGAGGCCCTCGCGGCGTACGCCGACATCGAGCACCGCCTCGCCGACGAGCTCGGCATCCAGCCGGGCCGCGACCTGCGCGCGGCCCGGGACAGCCTGCTCGACCACGACGCCCCGGCCGACGGCTCCAGGTCGCGGCGCGGCGTCGGACCGGCCTTCATTCGGACCGGAGCGCCGCCTGGCGGCGCGGAGGCCGAATCATGGCCGCCAGCCGAGCTGGAGTTGTCGCCGCCGACCCGGGCCGAGCCGCCGGCGCAGTTGCCGGCCGACCACCCCCACTTCACCGGCCGCCGCAGCGTCCTGGCCGCCGCGGAGGAGCTGCTGGCCGGAGACCGGCGGACCAGCGCGCTGGTCATCGACGGAATGCCCGGCGTCGGGAAGAGCACCCTCGCGGTGCACCTGGCCCACCAGCTGGCCGCCTGCTACCCCGATGGGCAGTTGCACGCGGACCTGCGCGGTTTCGACGCCGGCGACTCGGTGATGACCCCGGCGGAGGCGCTGCGCGGCTTCCTGTGGTCCCTCGGCGTCGCGCCGGCCGCGATCCCGGCCGAGCTGCACGCCCAGGCCGGCCTCTACCGCAGCATCCTGGCCGAGCGGCGGATGCTGATCCTGCTCGACAACTGCCGCGACTGGGAGCAGATCCGGCACCTGCTGCCCGGCACCGGCGGCAGTCTCGTCATCGCCACCACCCGCCGCCGGATCACCGGCGTGGCCGGCCAGGCGGGCGCCCACCCGCTGCACCTCGACCTGCTGACCCACGACGAGGCTCGCGAGCTGCTCACCCGCCGGCTCGGCGACGCTGCGGCCGCCGACCCGGCCGCCGTCGACGAGATCATCGCGCGCTGTGGCCGGCTGCCGCTGGCCCTGGCGCTGGTCGCCACCCGCAGCGTCGGCCGGCCCGGGCTCAGCCTGCCCGCGGTCGCCGGCGAGCTGGCCGAGGCCGACGGCCGGCTGACCGGCTTCGGGGACACCCACGCCGACCTGGAGGCGATCTTCTCCTGGTCCTACCAGGCACTGACTCCCGAGGCAGCCCGGCTCTTCCGGCTGCTGCCCCTGCACCCGGCCGGGGAGCTGAGCGCGGAAGCGGTCGCCGCCCTGGGCGGTCTGTCCCTGCGCTCCGCTCGCGGCCTGCTCGCCGAGCTCGGGTCGCAGATGCTGGTCCAACCCGGCAACGGTCGATGGCGGATGCACGATCTGCTGCGCGCCTACGCCGTGGAGCTGGGGGAGGAGCACGACGACGCGGCCGAGCGGGACGCTGCCATCGAGCGGGTCTACGACTACTACCAGCTCAGTGCGTACGCGGCGCACCTGCCCTTGCAGCCGCAGGTGCCGCTGCCGGAGCCGGAGCCGTCCGCGCGCGGGGTCACCGGGCGCCGCTTCACCGGCCGGGCCGACGCGATGGCCTGGTTCGCCGCCGAGCAGCGGGTGCTGACCGCCATCGTCGCGCGGGCCAAGGAGCGCGGCCGGCCCCGCACGGCCTGGCAGATCGCGCTGACCCTGCAGAACTTCTTCCAGGACACCGCGCAGTTCCGGCAGTGGGCGGCAACGATGAGCACCGGCCTCGCCGCGACCGGGGACGACCCCGCCGCCCAGGCCCTGCTGCACCGCAGCCTCGCCGGCGCCTGCTACTTCCTGGCCGATCTGGACCGCGGGCTGTCGCACCTGCAGCACGCCCGGGCACTGTTCGAGCGGCTCGGCCGGCGCAACGAGCAGGGCCATGTGGAGAACAACATCGCCGAGATCCGGCTGGAACAGCGGCGCTACCACGAGGCGATCCGGCATGCCGAGGCCGCGCGGGCGCTCTTTCGCGCCGAGGGGAATGTGCGGGGCGCCACCAACGCCCTGCTGGTCATCGCGCGGGCGCAGGGCTGGCTCGGCCGGCACGCCGAGGCGCTGGGCATGTTCGTCGAGGCGCGGCGGCAGTTCGAGGCCCTCGGCGACCTGCACGGGACGGGCACCACTCAGGCCTGGCTGGCGCACACGTACTCGATGATCGACGACCTGCCGCACGCGATGGCCACCTGGCAGCAGGCGATCGACATCTTCCGCGACGCCCGGGCCACCCATCACACCGCGGAAGTGCTGGTCTCCATCGGCGACTTCCACTCCGCCAACGGCGACCCGGCCCTGGCCGGGCAGGCGTGGAGCGAGGCCCTCGCCGAACTCGACGGGACGGACTCGCCGATGGCCCGGCGGATCCGCGACCGGCTGCTCTGGCACCGGTGACCCGGACGCGGCGCCGGTGGGCGCCGCGTCCGGGGCTCATCCTCAGTACCGGTAGGCGCGGATGACGGTCTGCTTGACCGTGTTACCGCTGGTGTCCGTCGCGGCCGCCCGCAGCGAGACGAAGCCGGTGCCGGCCGGGTTGCGCACCCAGGCGACCGCCTTCTCGCCGTTGCGCCGCACGGTCAGCTGCTGCCAGGTCTTGCCGTCGTCGAAGGACGCCTCGACGGTCAGGGCCGTGGTCCGGCCCGGCGCCGCCCCGACCTGACGGTCGAGCGAGACCGGGATCCGGAACAGCCGGCCGGCCGGCGCCCGGTTGTGGATGTCCAGCTCCGGGGTGTACCGGACCGCCGTCATCGGCAGCTTCACCAGTTCGCCGTCGGCCACGTGCGCGGACTTGAAGGTCCACTCCGCGTCGAGCACCGTCGAGAGGGTGAACTCCGGGTCGCTGCGGTAGGTCGCGGTCAGCCGGTAGTCACCTTCCTCCGCAGGCACCTGCCACAGCGAGCGGGCCTCGGTCTTGTCGCCGAGGTTGACCCCGTTGCGGTAGAGGCTCACCTGCACGCTGCCGTTGCGCTCGTGCCGGATGCCCATGTGGCCGCTGCCGTCGCCGTGCAGCGGACCCGGCCCACCAATTGTGTCACCCCAGTAGCGGGTGGCGTACTGCTGGCCGAAGTTCGGCTCGGGGAAGACCGGCCCGACCACCCCGTTGGCCCACTTCACGTCGTACGTGCGCCCGGGCTGGAAGCTGGTCCATGCCGACTCGTAGTACGTGTACCGCTGCTGGTACGAGGTCGACTGCCACACCGCCTGCTTGTCCTGGTGGTAGTACTCGGTGATGGTGTTCGGCACGTCGTAGGTGAAGGCCGGCTGGAGATCGTGCCCGGCCCGGTAGACCGGCGAGTTGCCGGGCGCGTGCGCGACCGCGGTCCGCGACACCGGCACGCCGGCCACGTCCGCGCTGATCCGGGAGCGGACCGTGGCGAAGTCACCCGCGCGCAGCTTGCGGGTCAGCCCGGTCATCATCTTCTTCGGCTCGTAGAGGTAGACCCGGTAGGCGTACGGGCTGTTGTGCAGGGTGCCGTCCTCGGTCGCCTGGCCCCACATGCCGTGGACGTAGGAGACGAAGCCGGGGGTCTCGCCGGCCCCGATCTGCGCGGTCCGCAGGTGCTCGAAGGGGACGCCCATCACCGCGCCGTACGGGTCGTCGCTGCCCCAGATCTGCGGCTGCTCGGTCCGGATCGTCCAGCCGAACTCCTGGTGGACGGCGGTGGCCTTCGCGTTCGGCACCGACACCGCGATCGGCTTCGCCAGGCGGGCGTCCATGGTGAGCGCCTGGTCCGTGGTCAGGTCCAGGCTCGGGCGCACCATCGAAGTGATGTGGTTGAGGGACTCGCCGGTGAACAGGTAGGTCTGCACCAGGTAGCGGCCCGCCCGGACCCGGTACGTGCTGGCCTTGGGGTCGTTGAGCACCAGGATGGTCTGCCGGTCCAGGTCGGTCAGGACGGTCACCCAGCCCTGCTCGGCCGTCGGCGCACCGCCGTCCGGCCCGACGAGCTTGAGGGTCAACCTGCTGCGGGCGATGTCGAGCGCGACCGGGGTCTGCACCTGCGCGCCGCCGCCGGTGGCGGTCACCGTACCGCCGAAGTAGCGCTCGGGCAGGCCGGCGCCGGACTGCACGTTGACGGTCACGGTGGCCGTGCCGCCGGCCGGGACCGTCACGGAGGAGGCGCTGAGGCTGAACAGGCCGGCCGGCGCCGGGCCGCCCTCGGCGTCCCTGGCATCGAGGGAGACAGCCAGGGTGACGGCGGAGGAGCCGCTGTTCGCGTACGTGATCGTGCGCTGCTGCGCAGTGGCGGTCCGCTCGAAGGCGACGCTGACCGGGCTCGCCGTGACGCTCTGCTGGATCGCCCGGGCGACGTCGAGGAAGCCCGCGCCCTGCTCGTAGACACCGATGGTGGCGCTCGGCTGCGCGGCCGCCATCAGCGTGGACTTGATTCGCTCAGGCGACCAGTCCGGGTGCTGCTGGGCCAGGATCGCCGCCGCACCGGCCACGTGCGGAGCCGCCATCGAAGTGCCGTCCATGCTGGCGTACTGCGGGTTCTCGACCGGCCACAGCTGGGAGGCCGAGCTGCGGGCGGCGACGATGCCGACGCCGGGGGCGGTGATGTCCGGCTTGATGCCGGCGTCGCCCACGCGCGGACCCCGGCTGGAGAACTCGGCCAGCTCGCCCGTCTTGCTCACGGCGCCCACGGTCAGCGCCTCGTCCACGTTGCCGGGCGAGCCGATCGTGGACTCGCCGGCCAGGCCCTCGTTGCCCGCCGAGACGACGAAGAGCACGCCGTAGCGAGAGGTGAGGTCGGTCAGGGCCGCCTCGATCGGGTCGGCTCCCGGGCTGTCCGGGCCGCCGAGGCTCATGTTGACGACCTTGACGCCCTGCTCCGCCGCCCAGGTCATGCCGGCCAGGATCGCCGACTCCGGACAGCCCTCCCGCATGCAGACCTTGGCGCTGTAGAGGGTCGCCCCGGGCGCCACGCCCTTGTGACGGCCCTGCGACGCGGCCCCGCTGCCGGCGATGGTGGAGGCGACGTGGGTGCCGTGGCCGACCCGGTCGAGGGCGTCCGGCTCGGCGGTGAAGTTCTCCGCGGCGGCGACGTGGCCGGCCAGGTCGGGGTGGGTCTGGTCGACGCCGGTGTCGATCACGCCGACCTTCACCCCCGTGCCCGTCCAGCCGGCCTCCCAAGCCTTCGGCGCGCCGGTCAGCGGGACGCTGACGTCGAGGGTGGGGTGGCGCAGCCCGTCCAGCCAGATCTTGTCGAACCCGGCCCGCAGCTGCCGCTCCCTGCCGTTCGAGGCGGAGGTGAGGTTGTTCCAGAAGGACACCGCGTCCTTGCGGCTCTCCGCGACAGCGCTCGCCCCGGAGAACCTGCGGGTGGTCCGGGCGCCGGCGAGGTTGGCGGGGGCGGCGCTGCTGTGCTGGACGATGAGCGGCAGGGTGGACCGGGTGTCGTCGTAGCCGAAGTCGACCAGCGTCGAGATGTCGAAGAGCCGCTCGTCGAGCTTGCCCCGGTTGAGCAGGCCGACGGCGTCGGCGGGGATGACCCGCACGTCCTCGCCGGCGCTGTGGGTGAGGAACGGGATCCGTTCCCGTCCCTTGCCCGGCACGACGTCGACCGCGGTCTGGCCATTCACGGTGCTGACGTGGACGGTGTCGCCGGTGAGCAGAGTGACCGTCCGGGGCTTGGCCGCGACCGGGGGTGTGGTCGCGACCGGGGGTGTGGTCGCCGGCTGCGCGGCCCGGGGCTCCGCCGACGCCGGCACACCGCCCGGAGCCACCGCCGAGACGCCCAGCACCAGCAGTGCCAGCGCCGATATCTTGCGAACTGAACGCATCATTCTCCCTGGATGAACGCGAGACGTATCCGAGTGCTCCGGACGTGACCGGCGGGTGAAAGTTCATCCGGTGTGACCTGTGTCACTCTCGCCGCAGGGTCGCGCCAAGCGCTGCCGCAACTCTGAGCGCGACCGGTCAGCGACAGCGGCGGGCGTTGAGCCGGGCGGCCTGGCGTGTCAGGTGGTCGCGCTCGGCGAGGTTGGTGGCCTTGCGGGCCGCCTCGGCGTACCGCCGGGCCGCCGTCGCCAGGTCGCCGTCGCGTTCGTGCAGGTACGCCGCCACCGCCGCGTGGCGGGGGAGCGAGTCGTCCAGCGCGGCGAGCGCCGCCAGCCCGGCGCGCGGTCCGTCGGCCATGCCGACGGCCACCGCGCGGTTGAGCCGGACGACCGGGCTGTCGGTCAGGCGCGTGAGTTCGTCGTACCACTCGACGATCTGCACCCAGTCGGTCTCCTCGGCGGTGGGCGCGTCGGCGTGCAGTGCCGCGATGGCGGCCTGGGCCTGGAACTCGCCCAGCCGGTCGCGGGCCAGGGCCGCCTGCAGGATCTCGACGCCTTCGGCGATCGAAGCGGTGTCCCATCGGCGGCGGTCCTGCTCGGCGAGCGGCACCAGGCTGCCGTCGGGCGCGGTCCGGGTGACGCGGCGGGCGTGGTGCAGCAGCATGAGGGCGAGCAGCCCCGCCACCTCGGGGTGGTCGATCGCGGCCGCGAGCTGCCGGGTGAGCCGGATGGCCTCGGCGGCCAGGTCGACGTCGCCGGAGTAGCCCTCGTTGAAGACCAGATAGAGCACGCGCAGCACGGTGGCGACGTCGCCGGGCTGGTCGAAACGCACGTCGGAGACGGTCCGCTTTGCCCGGCTGATGCGCTGCGCCATGGTCGCCTCGGGCACCAGGTAGGCCTGGGCGATCTGGCGGGTGGTCAGCCCGCCGACGGCGCGCAGCGTGAGCGCGACCGCGGACGACGGCGTCAGCGACGGGTGGGCGCACAGGAAATAGAGCTGAAGCGTGTCGTCCACCGCGGGCGCGGGCCCGGGTGCCGGCTCCTCGTCGACGAGGTCCTCACGCCGACGGCGGGCGGCGTCGGCCCGGGTCGCGTCGAGGAACCGGCGCCAGGCCACGGTGACCAGCCAGCCCTTCGCATCCCGCGGCGGGTCGGCCGGCCAGGCGCGCAGCGCCTCCACCAGCGCGTCCTGCACGGCATCCTCGGCCGCCGCGAAGTCGGCTCCGCGGCGGACGAGGATGCCGAGCACGGTCGGCGAGAGGCTCCGCAGGAGGGCCTCGTCCATCAGGTCACTCCGTGATGGTGGGCGGCGCGGTCAGGAACGGGCGCAGCTCGAGCCACTCGTGGATCGGCTTCCCGCCCGCCCCGGGGGCGGCCGACAGCTCCCCGGCAAGCTCGACGGCGCGTTCGTAGCTGTCGACGTCGATCACCATCCAGCCGGCGATGAGGTCCTTGGTCTCGGCGAACGGGCCGTCGGTGACCGGCGGGCGCCCCTC
This sequence comes from Micromonospora sp. CPCC 205739, assembly GCF_036906795.1. Lineage (NCBI taxonomy): Bacteria > Bacillati > Actinomycetota > Actinomycetes > Micromonosporales > Micromonosporaceae > Micromonospora > Micromonospora sp. CPCC 205739. The sequence continues at coordinate 50,970 of NZ_JBAKHS010000023.1, forward strand.
GCCGTCGTACCGGACGAACGTCCCCTCGGGGGCGAGCGCCTGACCGTCGACGAACTCGCCGGTCCCCTCGAGCCGGGTCGCGAAGTCGCTCATGTACTGCATGTGCGCCGAGATCTCCTCCGGCGTCCACTGGTCCATCGGCACGTCGTTGACCGCAGCCGGAGCGCCGCGGTAGTGCTTGAGCAGCAGGTACTTCGCCATCGTGCTTCTCCTCGATGCGGGTGCGACCCATTCTGGTCACGTTCACCCCGGGGACGGAGCCGGCCACCGGTTCTCGACATCGCCGTCAGAAGTTTTTTTGGGTTCGTAGAAGATCCTTGGCAGTAATCCCCCGGGGTCATCCCGGCGCCGGCCGCCGTGCTCGACCTCGTCGGTGCCGGCCTCGGGGTCTCGGCCGTCCCTATATGGTTGCCCGTCCAGCTCGATGGCCTGGGTGCCGATCACGTCCGGGCCGACCGCGACTGTGCCGAAGGACGTGTTGCGAGCCACGAGGAAGCTGGGTCTACGCCCGCCCCATCGGCATCCTGATTCGCGCCACGCGCCACTTCGACCGCCCCTAGGCTGTGCGTCAGGGCGAGGCCGTCAACCACCGCGGGGTCATCGCGTCGAGCCCGCTTGGCAAGCGGCTGCGCTCGGGCGGGCCGTCCGGCCCGACACCGCACGACCACCCATCGAGGCGCTCGCCGCGCGAGCCGATCACGTAGTCGTCAGGTACGGCGATCCCGCATCCGGTTGTCACGTCCGCTGCGCCTCGCCCAGGATCTGAGACAGGAGCACACCATGCGGGTGGCAGTCGCCGGCGCATCCGGCAACATCGGGTCCCACACCATGGCGGCCCTGCAACGCCACGGGCACGACCCGGTACCGATCAGCCGGTCGCACGGCGTCGACCTGCTGACCGGCCGGGGACTGGACGAGGCCCTGAGCGGCGTCGACGCCGTCGTCGACGCGACCAGCGCGCCACCCACCGACCGCGAGGCCACGGTGACGTACTTCGCCACCACCACGCAGAACCTGCTCAAAGCAGAGCAGCAGGCGGGTGTGCGACACCACGTGTTGCTCTCGATCGTCGAGGTACACCGCATCGCGGGAACCGCCCACTATTCGGGCAAGCGCGAGCAGGAGCGCCTGGTGTCCACCGGACCGGTGCCGTGGACCATCGTGCCGGCCACCCAGTTTTTCGACTTCGGCGCGACGGTGGCCACCTGGACCGAACGCGACGGCACCGCCTACCTCGCGCCACTGCTCGTCCAGCCGATCGCGCCGGCTGACGTCGGCGAATTCCTGACGGAAGCCGCAGTCGGCCCACCGCAGGGACGCCATCCCGATGTGGCCGGCCCCGATCGTCACGACCTCGTGGACATGGCGCGCCGGACCCACCAGGCGATGGGGCGGGTCATGAAGATCGTCCCCACGTGGGAGGCGATCCTCGGCGCGGACATGGCGGGCAATGTGCTCCTGCCGGGACCGGACGCCCGGATCGGACCGACGACCTTCGACGACTGGCTCGCCGGCCAGAAGGCGGAGTGAGTACGGCAAGGTTGAGGTGACAGGCGGGGTGGAAATTGATGCGCGCTGCGGTGCTTCGAGAGTTCGGTACACCGCTGAGGGGCGAACAGATCGACCAACCCGTCGGCGGTGCCGGTCAGGTGCTCGTGCGTGTCGTCGCCAGCGGGGTCAATCCGCTCGACACGAAGATTCAAGCTGGAAAAGCCCCGCACGCGCGGGTCGAACCGCCGGCCGTGCTCGGTCTGGACCTCGCCGGCGTGGTCGCCGCGCTCGGCCCGGGCGTGACCGGCTTCGAGCCGGGCGATGAGGTGTACGGGCTCACCGGCGGGGTGGGCGACCTGCAGGGCTCCCTGGCCGAGTACGCCGCCGTGGACGCCCGCCTGCTGGCGCGCAAGCCGCGGATGCTGTCGATGCGCGAGGCCGCCGCGCTGCCGCTGGCCGTGATCACCTCTTGGGAGGGGCTGATCGACCGGGCCGGGGTCCGCGCCGGGCAGAAGGTACTGATCCACGGCGGTGCCGGCGGCGTCGGCCACGTCGGCGTCCAACTCGCCCTGGCCCGCGGCGCCGAGGTGTACGCGACGGGCGCGCCGGCGAGCATGGGCGTCATCGAGAGCCTCGGCGCGGTGCCGATCGACTACACCTCGACCAGCGTCGAGGAGTACGTCGGCAGGTACACCGCCGGTGAAGGCTTCGACATCATCGCCGACAACGTGGGTGGTGGGTGCGACACTCGACGCCTCGTTCGCTGCTGTGCGTACCTATCAGGGGCACGTCGTCAGCGCGCTGGGTTGGGGGTCGCACTCACTCGCGCCGCTGTCGTTCCGTGGTGCGACGTACTCCGGGGTGTTCACCCTGCTGCCGATGCTGACCGGGCGCGGTCGTGAGCACCATGGCGAAATCCTGCGCGAGGCCGCGACCCTGGCCGACGCCGGCGCGCTGCGCCCACGACTGGACTCACGGCGATTCACGCTCGACACCGTCATGGACGCCCACGCGCTGGTTGCCGGCGCCACCAGTGACGGCAAGGTCGTCGTTGACGTCGATGGCTGAGCAAGGTTGCAGATCAACGCCAGGCGGCGTGCCATCCGGAAGCACGGATAATCCTGCCGGCGCTCGTTGACGGCGCGGTCCTCGACGGCGCCGGTCAGCGGGTCCTCTTCGTCGCCCGCTTGCGGGGCGGCGTCAACAGCTCGGCTATCGCCGCGATCGCGGACGGCACCAGGCGGTAGTACGCCCAGACGCCGCGCTTCTCGCGCTCGAGCAGGCCGGCGTCGGTGAGGATCCGAAGGTGATGACTTACCGTGGGCTGGGAGAGACCAAGCGGTGCGGTGAGGTCGGTGACGGACGCCTCGCCCTCCGGAGCGGACTGGATCAGACTGAGCAGTCGCAGTCGGGCCGGGTCGGCGAACGCCTTCAGCACTCCCGCGAGCCGCTCGGCATCGGCACGCTTGATCGGCTCGCCGGCAAGCGGCGAAATGGCAGGCATGGCAGTTCTCGCAGTTCCCACGTCTTGCATCGTTCCACCCACACCATCGATAGGTCGGCGGAATCGGGACCAGTACCCGATCGCAATCGTGAGGCCCGGTTGCCGCGCTCCGGCTGGTCGTGACCGATCGTCGGGCAGGGCACCGTTCTGGATCGCTCGCCTAGAGTCAGCCGATGTACTTCGTGTGCCGGTGGCGGGAGGAATCGCCGTTCGGCAAGCGGGTGGTCACCGTGCCCGACGCGACCGTGCTCGATTGGTTCCGCCGTGGCTGGGACCACGATGACCCGGACGCCTGGATCGACGGCGAGTTGGGCGGCTCTGTCTACGGCCTGGACTCGATCTTTGAGGAGGTCCGGAAGCGGAACCTGCCCCGGCCGGAGACCGTTGACGAACTGCGCGAGCTGCTGGACCAGTACCTCTGGGTGGAGGGTGACGACGAGGGCACCTTCATCCGGCTCGGCGAGCACGCCCTGCGGGTGCGTACCGACGACGACGAGGTGGACCTGGCCTACTACTTCGTCGACGACGAGGCCGCCACCGCCTCGCCCGACCGGCTTGCGTTCCTGCTGCACGACACCTGGCCGCTGCCCGCCGACGCCGCCGCGCCCGGCGCGGCCTTCAGCCATGGCGTACCGGTCCGTCCCGTCCGGCTGGCCCCGCCCGGGCCGGAGTCCGTGTTCTCGGTCCGGTTGTGCTGGCAGTCGCCGGATCTTGACCGAAATCTGGACCTTGCCGGAGCCGTGGTCTTCCCCGGCCTGACCCTCCCGGACCTCGCCGCCGCCCTGCGCGGCGTCGACGACCCCGCTGACCACCACTGGCCGCACGACGCCCGGCTGCTTCGGGCCCTGAACGCCCCAGGAAAGGAGGACGTCGGCGCGGCGCTGGACCGCTACGCCAGGTTGCCCGGGTACGACCCGTCGCCGGCCGGCATCGACCGGGTGCTCGCGCATGACGCGATCCACCGCGAGGTGCTGGAGCTGCTACGCCCGCAGCGGCCCGCCGAGTCCCTGACTCGGCTCGACGCGCACATCGCGCAAGCAGCTCGGTACATCGACGATTTCTTCGGGTTCGACCAGTGGTTCCTCTTCGACACCCGGTGGGCCGCAGCCCACCCTGACCTGGCCCGCTCGCTGTTGCGCTACGCGGCCGACTGGGACCCGTTCGAGACATAGCAGCGGGATCACTTCGCCGGCACTCCTGAGGCGCCCTGGCCGTCTCATGGGCGACATGTGCGTTCCCGGGCTTGCTGTGGAGAGGCAGGGCACCCGGCGGCCTTCGGACTGGCGATACCGTTCTGCGGTGGGTCCCCGCGTTGGTCAACGACCGCTGATCTTCCTCGACGTGGATGGCGTGCTCATTCCGTTCGGGAACCGGTGGACGAGGAGGGATCGCCCTTCGACCGAGGCGGCCGCGGACGCATTCGGCGGTGGGGGCAATCCTCTCCTGGATCGGCTCGACCCGGCTGACGGACGACGCCTGCTGGCGTTGGAGTGCCAGCTGGTCTGGGCAACGACCTGGATGGCGGAGGCGAACGAGGTCATTTCGCCACGGCTCGGCCTGCCGGCGCTTCCCGTCGTGGAGTGGCCGGAGTCCGACGAGGAGCCGGAGCGCGGTCTGCATTGGAAGACGGTGGTTCTTACCCGGTGGGCGGCGGGTCGTCCCTTCGTCTGGCTCGACGATGAGACAAGCGACGCTGACCGGCGCTGGGTGGCGGTGCACCACCCGCAGCCGGCGCTGCTGCACCCTGTCGACTCGGGCGAGGGACTGACCGAGGCAACCTTCTCCGCCGTGCGCCAATGGCTGGGCCGATGTAACGACGGCGCTTGATCAGCGGCACGCCCCATGCCGTACGGCGCGAAGCGGGCCATGGCCGGTCGAGGTGCCGCTTCGACGTATGGCTGCGCGCCGCGGACCTCGGAAGCCTCCTGGACGAGGCGGTCTTCATCTGGCCAAGCCCGGGCCGGTCAACCGACAGCGACGCTGACAGTAGCCTTGCTGCGTGATCTTCTTCGATCAGGATGAGGCCGGTCCTGAGGAGCCGTCGTCACGCCAGGGCTGGCAGTACGTGGCGAAGAACGGCGGCGTCTTCGCGGTGATGGTGGCGATGACGGTCGCCGGGCTGCTGACGCTCGCGACCCTCATGGTGTATTCGCGCGTCATCATGGGCTGGGCGCTCGCGTTGTGGTTCGCTCCGTAGCCTGAGGGCAGGTCGCCGCGAGCTGCTGACGGTCTTCCAGCAGCCGCCGGGCGGCCCGACCAGGGCACGCGGCTACGGCTACGGCTGGTGCGTCGGCTCGGCGGGGCCGAGTGGCTGGGCTTCCGAGCCACCCGGCCCCGCAACTGCGCCCATGTGCAGACCTCAGTCAGCGAACCGACCGGAAGGCGGTGCGAAGCTCCTCGGTGAGAAGTTTCGGCTGTTCCCAGGCGGCGAAGTGCCCGCCCTTGTCGAGCTTGTTGTAGTGGATGAGATTGGGATACGCCTGCTCCGCCCAACTCCTCGGGGCCTGGTACATCTCATTCGGGAAGACGCTCACGGCAGCCGGGACGGAGACGCCCTTGGCGGCGAAGAAGGCGAGTTTGTTCTCCCAGTAGATGCGAGCCGCGGAAACGCCCGTGTTCGTCAGCCAGAAGAGCGTGATGTTGTCGAGGACGTCGTCCCGCGTGAGGCCGACGGATTTCCCGGCGAAGGCCTGGCAGATCAGGTCCAGGCTGGCCGCGTCATGGTCGATCATGTAGCTCGCCAGGGCGATGGGTGAATCCGCGAAACCGGTCAGCGTCTCCGCGCGCGTCCCCATCATGAGGGCGTAGGCGGAGTGCTTCCAGAAGAAGTCGAGCTGCTCGCACGTTCGCCTCTCCTCGTCGGAGAGGTTGGACGGCAGCGAGTCGAGCGGGTTGTTCGCTCCGCTGATGCCGGACTGCAGCAGCGCATCGATGTCGGGCGGAACCACACCCGGCATGTTGGTGTGAATGCCGCGCAGTTCCGGAGGCGCCTGCAGACCGATGAGGTCCGTGATGAGCGCGCCCCAGTCGCCGCCCTGCGCCACGAACCGGTCGTAGCCGAGGCGCCTCATCAGCTCGATCCACGCACTGGCAACGTGCTCGGGGCCCCAGCCGGGCTTGCTCGGCTTGCCGGAGAAGCCGAAGCCGGGCATCGACGGGATCACCAGGTGGAAGGCGTCCGACGCGTCCCCGCCGTGCGCCGTCGGATCGCTGAGCGGACCGACGATCTTCAGCTGCTCGATGACCGACCCCGGCCACCCGTGCGTGACGATGAGCGGCAGCGCGTCCTCGTGTTTCGAGCGGACGTGGATGAAGTGGATGTCGAGACCGTCGATCTCGGTGACGAAGTTCGGCAGGGCGTTCAGCCGCGCCTCGACCTTGCGCCAGTCGTACTCCTTCTCCCAATAGCGCGCGAGCGCCTGGCTCGTCTCGAGCGGCACGCCCTGCGACTGGTCGTCGACGGTCTGCTTCTCGGGCCAGCGCGTGACCGCGATACGCGCACGCAGCGCCTCGAGGTCAGCCTCCGGGATCTCTACCTTGAACGGCCGGATGTCCGTGCCGGTACGGGTCAGCGTCTTGACGGCCACGTGGGGCCTCCCTTTCGTTCGAGTTCCTCGGAAATTCAGCGAAGGCTCTCTGCCCCGGCTGCGACTAGGCGGCGTTCTCTCCCCGGCGGGGGAGCTTCCAGTCCGGCCGGGGGAAGTGGCAGGTGTATCCGCCGGGATTGCGTTCCAGGTAGTCCTGGTGCTCCGGTTCGGCCTCCCAGAACGGGCCGGCGGGGCTGACCTCGGTGACCACCTTGCCGGGCCACAGCCCGGAGGCGTCGACGTCGGCGATGGTGTCCTCGGCGACCTGCCGCTGCTGCTCGTCCGTGTAGAAGATGGCCGACCGGTAGCTGACTCCCACGTCGTTTCCCTGACGGTTCTTCGTGGTCGGGTCGTGGATCTGGAAGAAGAACTCGAGGAGATCCCGGTAGGACACCGTGTCGGGGTCGTAGGCGATCTCGATCGCCTCGGCGTGCGATCCATGGTTGTAGTACGTCGCGTTCGGCACGTCCCCGCCGGTGTATCCCACCCTGGTGGCGAGCACGCCTGGGCGTTTGCGGATGAGATCCTGCATCCCCCAGAAGCAGCCGCCGGCCAGAATCGCCTTCTCGGTCTTGTCGGTCATCGCTCCGCTCCCGTCAGGTACTCGGACATGGGTCGATGGTCAGGACGTGCGCGCGGAACCCCTTGATGACGAGGGTCAGCCGCTCGTCGACCCGGGACGCGTCGCCGCGGCGCCGACGATGGTCTTGTCGCCGTCGTTCTGCACGTAGCCGACCACCGAGGCGTTTCTCGGATCGAGGTCCGGCGGCACCGCGAGTTCCACCCGCCCCCGCCCCAGGTCGAGCTTCGCGGACGTGAAGGCGCGGACCACGCCGTCCTGCCGCAGCCTTCGCCCGGCGTTCTCTCCCCGGGGAACGTCGTTCTCCAGGCCGGTCTCGACGACCGCCACGTTCAGCACCGCCTGCTCCGGCGGTCGCTCGACCTGATAGTCGACGACCACCCGGCGCCCGTCTCCCGTACCCTCGACGACGTCCTCGACCGACAGCGTGAGCGACGTGGCGACTGCTTCGCTGAGGGCGCGCTTGATCGCTGATGACGCCTGCCGGCGGTCGGAGCCGACGAACTCGACGGTGCCGTTGACGACCATCTGCGGCGTGTACAACCCTCCGGCGCCGAAGGCGCGCGCGTAGGCCTCCTGCCGCAGGGTGTGCGCCGGGTCGCCGTACGGGTCGGTCCAGCCCAGGTGGTCCCAGTAGTCGACGTGGAAGCCGAGGGCGTAGACGGCCTGCCCCCGTTGGCGGGCGTCGCGATCGATCTCGGAGAGCACCTCCTCCGCCGGAGGGCAGCTGTTGCAGCCCTGGGAGGTGAACATCTCCACGACGGCGAAGCCACCACCCGTCGGGTGCCCACTACCCGACTCTGTGCGCGATGTGTCCGCCATGGCGCCGCCTCCCTCGGTCAGTCCTGCTGGCGGCACTGGCCTTCCCGCTACGACCGGGACCATGCCGACCTGCCGACCTGCCGGCCCGCCGCCCTCATCCGCCCGCGCGTTGACGGTCAGGGCTGCCGGAGTCTGCGGTTCCACCAGCCGGGTCGCCGGTGGGCCAGGTCCCTCAGCCGCCAGTGCTCGGCGTGCTGCGCCACGATGAGCACCGGTACCCCTCCGAGCGTCAGCAGCGGAAGCCGGCGTGGCGCGTAACCTGCCGGAATTCCGCAGCGGCAAGGTCCCGTCCGGCCCCGGTCGCGGTACCCCCGCCCCACAGACCTACACGCTCCGCCGTGAGCCGGGAAACGGCACGGCGGCACAGATCGGGCGGGTGTCTCAGTCGGGCAGGCCGGTGCAGGCGGCTCCGTTGATGGTGCAGGCCGTGGGGGTCGAGCTGATCGCCGCGCCACTGACCCGGAAGGTGACCCGGACGAAGCCGCCGGGCGGCACCTCCGTGGTCGTCTCATCCGGTACGAAGGTCCACCTCGCCCCCTCCTGCGTGGCCCGGGCGCCGGTGACCGAGGAGATCTGGAGGGTTTCCCGAGGCAGGGTGATGACCAGGGTCCAGTTCGTCGCCCTCGCCCGACCGGCGTTGCTGATGGTCACCCCGGCGCCGTAGCTGAGCAGGGCGCGATCCTCGATGACGAAGGCGGCGGTCAACGCGACCGGGGTGTTCGGCGTCGGTGACGGCGCGTCCGGAGACGGCGGGGTGACCCGCACGGCCGAAGGGTCGACCAACGGGGTCGTCGTCCGCGCCGTTCCCGGCGCGTTGGAGGCGGCCGGTCTGGCCTGGCCTGGCCTGGCTTCCGCGGAGCCGGTCGGCAGCGGCATGTCGGCCGGTGGGAGGGCCACGGGGGCCAGCCGTTCCGGCGTCCGCAGGATCATGACGACGGGGACCGCTGCCGCGACCAGGACCGCCAGCGACGCGACGATGAGGACCGGGGTGTGCCGGGACAGGCCGCGAAGCCTGGTGACGGCGTGCCGACAGTGTCCCGCCAGGGCCACGATCCGATCGAGCACGATGATCGGCACAGTCCGCCGTTGCTGGGGCGGTGATGACGGCATGTGCTCTGTCTCCTCAGATCCTTCGCCGTAGGTGGGTCTCGGCCTATCCTCGCCGATCACAACTCCTGAAGCCCGGTGAGCATCGCCCGGAGCAGCTCCGGAGACGGCAGCTCGGACAGCGCCGGCGACACGTGCGTCTCGATCAGCCCGGCCTGCAGCAGCTCGCCGAGCAGCACCCGAACGGTACCCAGTGGCAGGTCCAGGTGCGCGCCGACCTCCGCCACCGACAGTGGACGCCGGCACAGCTCGACGATCTGCGCCTGCTCGGGAAAGAGCGGCGTGGCCGGGGGAGCCGCAACCCGGGCCACGAGCACCGTGATCAGGTCGAGCTGCGGGCGGTCGGCCGCGTCGTCCGGGCGCGTCAGCGCGTACGGCCGCACCAACGGCCCGGCGTCCTCGTCGTACCACCTCTCGTCAGGGTCGCCGGTGCTCCGCACCCGTGCCTCCCCTCGCGGCGAGCTGGTGGCGGCCGGCCAGGGTCACGAGGCGGGCCGCTCGGGCCAGCGGGCCGGGTTGCGCGACCCGCCGGCCAGGACCGTCCGCAGCAGGGCCAGCAGCTCCGTTCGGTTGGCACAGTTGAGTCGGGACCGCATCCGCGCGACGTGGTGCTCCACCGTCTTGGCGGAGATGAAGAGCCGGTCGCCGATCTCCCGGTAGGTCAACCCGGCCAGGACCAGCTCGGCCACCTCCCGCTCCCGGTCGCTGAGCCGGTGCGGTGCCGGGCTGGCGACGGCGTCGGCGGAGCCCGGCCGCTGCCCGCCCTTCGCCCCCGCCGGTCGGCCCTGGAGCATCCGGGCGCAGTCCAGCAGCGTGGTCATCGCCCGCCGGTCGGAGGTGCGGATCGCGGCCTGCCCGGCGAGCCGGGCGCCGTCCCAGCACAGCCCGGCGTCGTGCAGCCCGCGGGCGGCGGCCTCCACCCGAACCGGGTCGACCGTACCGCGCAGCACCTCGACCCAGCTGGTCGCGGCTGCGGCGACCACGGCCGCGTACCGGTTGTGGTGCGCGGCGGCGAGCAGGGCGGCCACGTGCTCGTCGGCGGCCGTCGGCTCCTCGGCGAGGATCGCCGCGTGCAGCCCGCTCCAGTGCAGCGGCGTGCTCCACAGCGGCGGGTCGCCGAGCCGGGCCAGCAGCAGTCGCGCCTCCCGCAGGTACGGCTCCAGCCGGCTCAGGTCACCCAGCCGGGCTCCGGCAATGGCCAGCTCGCCCAGGGGCAGCAGCGTGAACAGGTCCACCGGGTGCCGCACCACGGCCTCCAGCGCATGCCCCCATCCGCGCTGGAGCGCGCCGAGGTCGCTGTTGCGCCGGGCGATGCCCATCTCGAGCGCGCAGGCGAAGAGCAGGTCCCGCGATTCGAGCGGCCGGCCGGCGCCGGTCACCGCGGCGAGGTGTTCGGCCGCGATGTCGGTACGGCCCCGGACCAGGGCGATCCAGGCCTGCAACAACCGGTGCCGGCGGGCCATCAGCGGTCCGCCGGTCCCGCTGGTCGCGGCCCGGTCGAGCACCCGCTCGGCGATGTCCAGCTCGCCGCAGTGCACCCCGGTCAGGGCGGCGAGCGCCGCCGGGCTGTCCGGCAGGAGCACCGCCCGCCCGGCCGGCTCCAGCAGCGCCGCCGCCTGCACGAGGGTGGAGAGTGCGGCGGTGGGTGGCCCGGCGATGCTGTCCCGGATCCCGTCGGCCATCAGCCGGGCGGCGCTGGCGTGCAGGGTGGGGGGTTCACTCGGCAGGTCGACCCCGGTCGTCGCCGGCACGTCGGCGGGGCGGCCGGCGGCGAGCGCGCCGACGACGGCGAAGGACTCCGCCGAGGCCGTGCCGGACCACCGGTACAGCTCGACGCTGCGATCGATCTGACCGCGGTGCGCCAGCGCCGTCGCGGCGACCGCCGCCGCCTCCGCCCGGTCGGCCGGGGCGGCGGTGGCGAGCTGCCGGTCCGCCAGCCGCAGGGCGGTGTCCAGGTCCCCGGCGAGGGCCGCGGCGGCGGCCTGCCGGACGGCGGTGGGCCGCCCGGCGGCCGTGGCCGCCGCGAACAGCTGTGCCGCCAGGGCGGGCTCACCGGCCAGCGCCTCCTCGGCCGCGGCCTCCAGGGTCGGCGCCGGACAGTCGCCGGCCACTCCGGCCGCCAGCAACGAGCGGACCAGCGGGAGCACCGGCCCACCTCGGGCGAGCTGCAGTTCGGTGAGCCCCCGCGACACCGCGGCGCGGTCGGTGGCCGGGCTCAGCGCGGTCACCGCCCGCCGCACGATCGGCGCGAGCCGGCCGTCCGCGCCGAGCAGGCCGGCCGCTCTGGTGGCGGCGATCAGCTCGTCCACCTCGCCCGGCTCCCGCCCGAGCAGCGCCCGGAGCAGGTCCACCGGCAGGGGTACGCCGGCGGAGACGGCGAGCAGTAGTCGCCGGACGTCGGGTGCCAGGTCCTCCAGGTCCGGTCCGAACTGGAGGATGACCTGCCGGGGCGGCTCGGTCGGGACCGGGCTCTCCTGCCCGCGCAGGCCCCGGACCAGTCGCTCGACGTCCCGGGGGACACCGGCGGTCTGCTGGTGCACGAACTCGACCAGGTCGGGCCGCCGGCCGATCTCCGGTACGGCGGCGAGGTAGGCGGCGGTCCGCTCCCGGGTGAACGGGGTGAGCAGGACCAGTTGCCCGTCGCGGCGGAACGTGTCGGCCAGCTCGACCAGCGCCGCCGGCCGGGGCCACGGCCGGTACCCGACGGCGAGGCGGTGCCGGCGGGTGGCCACCAGGGCGCGCAGCGCCCGGAGCCGGGCGTCGTCGAGCAGGTGGGCGTCGTCGACCACCAGCACGGCGTCCGGGCCGACGGTGTCGGGCTGGTCGGGAGCACCCTCCAGCACGGTGATCCCGGCTCGCCGGTAGACCCGGGCCAGCTCCTGGAGGTACGCGCTCCGGCCGTGACCGCCCGGGCCCGTCACGGCGAGCGCGAGCGGCGTGTCCGGGTCCGCCGCGACCGCGTCGAGCAGGGCCTGTGGCCCCCGGTCCAGCACCAGGCGGGATTCGGCGACGCTGCTCATGATCATGGTGGTCATCCTTCGCGTCCCCGCCGCATCAGCGCCAGACGGGACGCCCTCGGCAGTTCCAGCGGGGTGATCCGGACCGGGGGGCGCGGTGGTGGTTCGGTCCGGAGCGCGCGGTCGTGGTGGGGTCCACGTCGGGCCGGGACGCCCGGCGCGGTGGCGCGTCCGGTGTCGCCGGCCGGGGCGGGCTCAGGGTCCGGCTCCGGCCGCCGAAGCCGCGGCGACACGACCTGGCAGGCGGCCAGCGCCGCGCCGGTGGCGGCGGTCAGCTGCGGATCGGGCTCCACCTCCACCGGCACCGGGAAGGCCGCCGCGAGCAGTTCGGCGACCAGCGGGATACGGCTGGAGCCACCGCTGAGCAGGACGCCGTCGAGCTGCGCCGGCAGCAGCCCGGCGGAGTGGACGGTACGGGTCAGCAGGTCGACGGTTGCCTGCACGGCAGGTCGGATCATGTCCTCGAACCGCACCCGGCTCACCGGCACCCGCACCGGTCCGGTGGACAGGGTCAGCAGCACGTCGGTCTCCGTGCCGACGCTCAGTTCCCGCTTGGCCCGCTCGCACTCCGGCAGTCCGCGCAGCGTGGCCTGGGTCTGCCGGGGCCCGGCCGCGGCGAGCTCCCGGGCGAGCACGGTACGCACGTGGTCGGCCAGCGCCTCGTCGAAGTCGGCGCCGCCGATCCAGTCCAGCCCCTGCGGGAAGCCGAAGGTCTCGTACGTGCCCCGTGGGGTGCGGCGGACCAGGGCGGCCTCGAAGGTGTTGCCGCCGAGGGCGTAGACGGCCGCGGTGCTGCCCGGGAAGCCCCGCGCCGCGTGGCTCTCGGCCACCGTGACCGTGCGGGGCAGCAGCGTCACGTTGCTCAGCCCGAACTGCCGCAGCGCGCGGTGCAGCAGGTCCCGCCGGTGCCGACCCCAGCCGGCGGGGTGGCTGAGCACCACCGCCTCCGCGGGCTCGCCCTCCCGGTCGAGGACCTGTTCCACCACCCACGCCGTCAGCATCGCCGTCAGCAGCTGCGGCGGGCACGCCTCTCCGCCGAGCACCAGGGGTACGTCGTCGCCGACCCGGCGGACGAACCCGCGGGCGATCCGGCTCCCGTCCCCGTCGGCGGGCTCACCGACCACCAGCTTCCCGTCCGTGGCCAGATGCAGCACCGACGGTACGGTGACCGACCCGCCGTCCCACGCGACCGCCTCGGGTCGCGCCCAGGTCGCACCCCGCCGCCGGGCCACGCTGGCCATGGTGTTGGTGCTCCCGATGTCGATCCCCAGGACGTACGGCATTCGCATTCTTCCTTACCGCGAGTTGGCCGGCCGATGGCGACGGTGTCCGCACCGTGCGGCGACCCACCCCCGGCGAAACCCCGTGGGCTCCTACGTTCGTACCAGAGATCGCTCCGGCATCGGGACCCTAACTCTGGCCGGCCCGGATCCCCCGGTCCCCCTAATGGACGAGGCCTTCGGCACCCTAATCCGGCGGGGCGGATTGCGGGCCGATCCCCGATGACCGGTCCCGGCCGGCGGCCCTAACGTCGCTGTCGACGATCACGGTCGCTGACGCCCTACGTCCGAGGAGAACGGCACACATGGACCAGACCCTGCACGACTTCGTGCTCAACCTGCTGACCAACGCCGACGCGAAGTCGGCGTTCGACCTGGACCCGGAGGGCGCGCTCCAGGCCGCCGGGCTCACCGACATCACCGCCGCCGACGTGCAGGACGTGGTGCCGCTGGTGGTCGACTACGCCCCGGCGTACGGGCTCGCGCCGGTGGCCTCGGTGGCCGGGCAGGTCGGCGTCGACCCGCTGCTGCCCGACACCACCGACGTGGTCGGCCAGCTGCAGAGCGTGACGCAGGATCTCACCATCAGCAGCACCTACTCCGGTGTGGACGTCAAGGCCGGTGTGGTGGGCGCGATCGCCGTCGACCCGAGCAGCATCGCCGTCGGGGCGGGGCTGCTGCCCGGGATCGGCGTGGGCGTCGGGCCGGGTGGCGTCGCCACCGACCTCACCGGGGTGCACGACGTGACGCACACCCTCGACGCCGACGTGGTGGGCGCGGTGGACACCGTGGCCGACCCGGTGGTCAGCGACGTGACCGGCACGGTCGGCAACCCGGGCGCCCTGCTCGACGGCACCGACGCCGGCCTGCTCGGCACCCCGGACGGCCTGCTGGGCAGCGACGGCCTGCTCGGCGCCACCCAGGGCCAGGTGGGCGGCGTCGTCGACTCGCTCGGCGTCGACGCCACCGTCGGCGGGCTCGGCCTCGACAACGTCGGCGGCGTGCTCCCGACGGTCGACGGCACGGTGGGCGGCGTGACGCACCAGGTGGACGGGGTCCTCTCCGGCGTCACGGGCACGGGCGGTGGCGTGAGCGGCGACGTCAACGGCGGCGTCAGCGGCGGCGTCAACGCTGACGCGTCCGCGTCGGCCGACGCCGGGCTGGTGGGTTTCGGCGACGGTCTGCTCTGACCAGGGTCCACGGGCAGCGGAAGGCCGGATCGCCTCGGGCGGTCCGGCCTTCTCCCTGCCCCAATTCGGATCCCCTCTTGATAATTGATCCGGAATCCGCACACTTGGTGCGGTGATGGCGGGGATCTGGCTGGACGTGCTCGACGAGATCGCCCGTACGTGCCGGGAACACGGACGGGCGGACCTCCTTCAGGCCGTCCGGCAGAAACGCGCCCAGCTGCTCGACCCGAAGCTGCGCGTCCTGGTCCTCGGCGAACCGAACCAGGGCAAGAGCCAGCTCGTCAACGCGATCCTGAACGCTCCGGTGTGCCCGGTCGGCGACGGTCGCACCACCGTCCTGCCGACCGTGGTGCAGCACGCCGAGGTCGCGTCGGCCACGGTGGTCCAGGCGGCGTCCGCCCCCGCACGGCCGGCCGGCACCGCCGTGCCGATGGTCGAGCGGACCCCGGTGCCGCTGGACCAGATCGCGGCCGGGGTGGCCGGCACGTTCGGGCGCCGGCCCGGCGGTAGCCCGGGGTACGTCGAGATCGGACTGCCGCGCGCGCTGCTCGGCGCGGGGCTCGTGCTGGTGGACACGGCGGGCACCGACGAGGTGGCCATGATCGGCGCCGCCGCCCCGGCCGCCTCGCTCCACCGCGCCGACGCGGTGCTGCTCGTCTCCGACTCGACCCGGGAACTCTCGGTCGCCGAGCTGAACATGCTGCTGCACGTCACCCGGTCGCACCCCAATGTGGTGGTGGTGCAGACCAAGATCGACCTGGTACCGGACTGGCGGGCGGTCGCCGAGCGCAACCGGCAGCACCTGGCCCAGGCCGGCATACCGGCGGCGCTGATCCCGGTGTCGGCGGCGTTGCGGCTCCGCGCGGCCGCCGCCGACGACCACGGGCTCAACGCCGAGTCGGGCTTCCCGCCGCTGATCGCCCGCCTGCAGCGCGACCTGACCGGCAAGGCCGACGTGCTGGCCCGAGCCTCGGTGGCGATGATCACCCGTACCGTGGTGGAGCAGCTCGCCGCGCCGCTGCGCGCCGAGCTGGAGAGCCAGGCGACGGAGGAACAGTCCGGTCCGATCTCCCGGCTGCACGCGGCCCAGCGCGAGGTCGACGAGCTGCGGCGGTGCTCCACCCGCTGGCAGAACACGCTCAACGACGAGATGGCCGACCTGCTCTCCGACATCGAGTACGACCTGCGTGACCGGACCCGGCAGATTCTGCGGATGGTCGACGAGGCGTTCGACACGGCCGACCCGCTGGTCGCCTGGGACACCTTCCAGGAGTGGCTGCAACGCAGCCTGGTCGAGGCCGCGGAGGCGAACCACGAGTGGTTGGCCCAGCGCTGCGACTGGGTGGCCCGGCGGGTCGCCGACAACTTCGCCCGGTACGGCTACGACGTGCTGCCGCCCTGGTCGATGACGGTGCCGGAGGACCTCGTGGACCGGCTGCCGGAGATCGAGCGGCCGACCATCGACCGGTTCACCGCGAGCCAGAAGGTCATCACCGGCATGAAGGGTTCGTACGGTGGCCTGCTGATGTTCGGCCTGGCGATGACGCTGGCCGGCATGCCGATGATCAACCCGGTGTCGATCGGCGCCGGCGCACTCTTCGGCGGCAAGAGCATCCGGGACGAGAGCAAGCAGCTGCTGCGCCGCCGCCAGGCGACCGTCAAGACGGCGATCCAGCGGTACGTCGACGACTTCTTCGTCCAGGCGGCCAAGGGCTGCCGGGACACCACCCGGCAGGTGCAGCGGATGCTCCGGGACCACTTCACCGCGCTGACCGAGGAGTTGCAGGAGGCCATCGTCCAGTCGTTCCGGACGGCGAAGCAGGCCGCCGACACCGACGCGGCCGTCCGCGACCAGCGCCAGCGCGAGATCCGGCTGAAGATGACCCGGTTGGCCGCCGTCTACGAGCAGGCCCAGCAGTTGACCGCCCCCCGACCGGCCCCGACGCCGCTGGAGCCCCGAGCATGACCGTCGGCCTGCGGCTGGACGAGGCGGTCTGGGGGCTGCTGCACCAGGCCCTCCAGCACTATCGGGACAACCCCCGGGCGACCGGTCACCTCCGGCACCAGCTGGCCCGGCTGGAGAAACCGCTACGGGTCGCGATCGCCGGCCCGTGGCAGTCCGGCAAGTCGACCGTGCTGAACGCGATCATGGGTGAGGAGGTCGCGCCGGTCGACGGCCCGGACGGCAACGGCATCTTCACCTGGTACGAGGACGGTCCGCAGCCGCGTGCCACCGCCTACTCGAGCAATCAACCTCCGCAGGAGCTGACGGTGGTCAGGTCGGCGACCGGGATGCGGGTGGACCTCGTCGGCTGGCGGGCGGGGGAGCTGCGCGACATCGTGGTGCAGTGGCCGACCCGGGCGCTGCGGCAGGTGACCCTGATCGACACCCCGGCGATCAACGCCGCCGGCGAGCAGGGCCGGACCCCGGTCATGGACCGGGTGCTGCGGGACGCGGACGCGGTGCTGTACCTGACCCGCGACGCTCGCGGCACCGACCTGCAGGTGCTGGAGTCCACCCGGGAGAGCCGGGTCGGGCAGGCCGCCCCGGTGAACGTGATCATGGTGTTGTCCCGGGTCGACGAGACCGGCGGCG
Source organism: Micromonospora sp. CPCC 205739 (assembly GCF_036906795.1). Taxonomy (NCBI): domain Bacteria; kingdom Bacillati; phylum Actinomycetota; class Actinomycetes; order Micromonosporales; family Micromonosporaceae; genus Micromonospora; species Micromonospora sp. CPCC 205739. The sequence goes on from NZ_JBAKHS010000023.1 coordinate 68,144, forward strand.
GACGGATCGACGCGCTGCTCACCGCCCGTCAGCTCGCCCGACGGCAGTACCGCGACCCCCGGGTGAACGCGCTCTGCGTGAACGTGGTGGCGTGCAGCGGGGCGATCGGCCTGGCCGGGCGGGTGCTCAGCGAGTCGGACTTCGCCGCGCTCGCGCAGTTGGCCCGGGTGTCCCGCGAGGAGCTGGAACCGCACCTGCTCTCCGCCGACCGCTTCGTCCGCGGTGAGCTGCCGGTACGGCTGGACGCCGAGACACGCGCCGCGCTGCTCGACCGGCTCGGCCTGGTCGGGGTGCGGCTGGCCACCACCCTCGTCCGTACCGGCTGCGACAGCCGGGGCAAGCTGGCGACCGAGCTGACCAGGCGCAGTGGCCTGACCGAGCTGCGCGAGTCGATCAACCGGTTCTTCGTCGACAGGCGGAACACGCTGAAGGCCCGCTCGGCGCTGGCCGCGGTGGAGGCGCTCGCGAAGGCCGAACCCGGCCCCGGCAGCGGGGAGCTGCTCACTGCGGTGGAGCAGATCCTCGCCGGTGCCCACGAGTTCCGGGAGCTGCGCCTGCTCGCGGCGCTGCGGACGACGAAGCTGGGGTTCGACGCCGAACCGGCCGCGGAGGCACAGCGCCTGGTCGGCGGCGATGGCGTGGACCTGGCCAGCCGACTCGGCCTGGAGCACGATGCGAGCGTGCAGCAGCTCTGGGAGGTCGCCTCCGACGCCCAGTGGCGCTGGCGCAACCGCGCGGAGGATCCGCTGCTGCGGCTGGCGCAGCGGCGGGGCGCGGAGGTCGTCGTCCGCAGCTGCGAGGGGATGCTCACCGAGCTGGCCGAAGGCGGCCGGTGACCGCGCCAACGCTGCTGCCTCCGCCGCGCGACCGGTCGGGCGGCAGAGGCAGCATCGGGTACGGCTACGGCGTGGCGAGCCCGAGCCCGATCGTCTTGGTCAACGTGGCGTTGTCGTCGTCGCCGTCCAAGGACCAGACCATCGCTCCGGCCAGGCCGGCCCGCCGGATGTACAGCGTCTTCTGCAGCACCACCGCCGGATCGTCGTACGTCCAGAAGGTCGTGCCGTCGAACAACCAGGCGTGCCCGGCACGCAGGTCGCGGTGGACGGTGAAGCCGCTGCCGGTCAGGGTCTTGAGCCGCCGGTAGTCCTCGTAACCGGCCTCGAAGGTGGCCGGCGCGGGCCCGGCCGCGGGCTGGAAGAGACCGTTCCCACCCCCGGTGACGCCGGTCCAGCCGCGACCGTAGTAGGGGATGCCGAGGACCAACTTTCCGCGCGGCGCACCGCGCGCGATCCAGCCGTTGATCGCCACCTCGGCGGAGAAGTCCGGGCTGTCCGGGGCTCCGGCCGGCACGCGCAGCGCCGACTGCTGGTTGGTCACCGGGTCCCAGGCGCCGTGGAAGTCGTACCCCTGGACCGTGGCGAAGTCCAGGTACGGGAAGATCTTGCGCCCCTCGTATCCGGCGTCCATGGTCGCCGGGTTGGCCGGCAGGAAGGCGGTCAGCGGGTGGTGCTCGCGGGTCGTCCGGCCGTACGCGTCGAGTTGCCGGCGGAACTCGGCGAGCAGCTTGGTGAAGTTCTCCCGGTCCTCGGGGCGGACCACGTTGCCCGGCTCGCCCGGCCAGTTCGGCCACTCCCAGTCCAGGTCGATGCCGTCGAAGACGCCGGCGGCGGCACCCGGGCCGCCGCTGCCACCGTCCAGGACGGGCAGGTTGCCCTTGAGGTAGAGGTCGATGCAGGAGGCGACGAACGCCCGGCGGGAGGCGTCGGTGCGGGCGGCGTTCGAGAAGTACGTCGACCAGCTCCACCCGCCCAGTGAGATCAGCACCTTCAGGTGGGGGTGCTTGGCCTTGAGCTTGGCCAGCTGGCCGAAATTGCCGTTGAGTGATTCACCCCAGGCGTCGGCGACCCCGTCGACGCTCTCCTCCGCCGGGACGGGACGCTGGTAGTCGGCCCAGGCGTCACCCTCGCCCGGCCCACCGTCCACATAGCAGCGCCCGTCCTCACTGACGTTGCCGAACGCGTAGTTGATGTGGGTGAGGCGGCTGGCCGCCCCGGAGGTGTCGAGCTTCTTGACCGGGAAGGTCCGGCCGTAGATGCCCCACTGGGTGAAGTAGCCGACCCGGTGGTACCCGGCCCGGCGGTCGCGGCTGTCATCCGCGCCCACGGCGGTCGGCGGGGCGGCGGTGACCAGCAGGGTCGCCATGGCGACGAGGGCGGTGAGGCGGCGGTGGCGCAACGGTCGCATCGGCACTCCACGACGGATGGAGGGAATTAGTAAAGAGACCTTGCTGATTGACGACGCTAAACGGATCAACACCGCGCGGTCAAGAGCCGCCCGGTGCGGAGCACGCCGTGGCGGTCAGGACCGGCCGTTGAGCGGCGGTACGTCGGTGACGGCGAGGTCGAGGCGTGGCCGTCGGTAGCGGACGAGGTGGCGCCACCGGTGGTGCTCGTAGGCGGTGTCGACGTCGATCTCCGCGGCGACGGTGGGGACGACCGGGACGTAGGGGAGGGGCTGTGGCCGCTCGAGCTGCCCGGTCCAGGAAGCCGGCAGTGGTTGCGGCCAGGGATGCTCCGGTGTGGTGGGGTGCGGAGTGAGCAGGTCCGCCAGCTCGGCGCGTTGGTCGGGGCGCAGGGTGTGGGTGCGGCCGGTGTACCGGAGCCGGCCGGTGTCGTCGAGGCGGCCGAGCAGAAGGATCTGCGGATCGGTGACGCTGGGGTTGACGCCGCCGATGATGGCTTCGGTGGTGTGGTAGGCGCGGTACTTCCGCCAGCCGCGCCGGTCGGGCTGGTAGCGGCTGTCGAGCTGCTTGATCAGGAGCCCTTCGATGCCGGCGGCGGTCCACGTCCGCAGCCACTCGCGTGCCTGGCCGACATCGGTGGTCTGCGGCGACAGGGTGAGCTGTGCCGGTGCGTCGGCGATCAGTGCGGCCAGCAGGGCGCGGCGCTGCGCGAGGGGCTCGTCGAGCAGCGGCCGGCCGGGCGGGGCGCTGAGGAGGTCGAAGACCACGTAGTGCGCGGGGTGCCGGTTGACCAGGGCCGCACGTTGGGCGCCCGCGGTGACACGCCGCTGCAGCTGGGCGAAGTCCGTCCGGTCACCCTCCCAGACCACCAGTTCCCCGTCGAGGACCGTCCCGGGTGCCACCGCGCGGCGGACCGCCTCCACGACGTCGGGGAAGTAGGTGCCGAGGTCGCGGCCGGCCCTGGACTGCAGGTAGACCCCGTCCTGGTGGCGGAAGGCGAGGGCGCGCCAGCCGTCCCACTTCGGCTCGTAGGACAGGCCTTCGCCTTCCGGCACCGTCTCGACAGCCTTCGCGAGCATCGGCGCCGTCGGTGGCCGGATCCTGCCACCCGTGGCGGGGGTGGTGCCGCGCCGGCGGCCCGGGCTCACCGGGGAGCGCACCTTCGATGAATCTGAACCGCCCTCACCTCCTTCCTCATGGTTGGACCGGGCGCGGGGCGGGCGCAGGCAGATGCAGAACGCTCAATGCCTGCACGGCACCGTTCTCGCACCTGATCGGAGGATGTGGCGATCTGTGGTGCGACAAGTCCGTATTGTCGCCTTCGGAACTGGACCCCCGGATCGGAGCAGGCCCGGCAGCAACCTCGCAAGCGGCGCGGCGGGCCGGACCGGCTCTCGAAGGACGTGTGATGACCTCTTTGTTGCCACTGTCGGTGGCGGTGGCGGAGCCCGAGGGGCTGAACCGCCTTCCCACGCCCGCACGACCGCGCGTCGACCCGGCCGACGTCGTGGTGCCGGACGGCTACCGCGTGGAGGTGGTGCTGGTCGGCCTGTCGATGCCCTGCGGGATGGGTTTCGCCGACGACGGCACGCTGTTCGTGCTGGAGGGCGGCAGCACCTGGCCCACCCGCCCCTACCTGCCCGCCCGGATCCTGCGACTGGACCCGGACGGCTCCCTCGACGTCGTCACCGAGGAGGCGCTCGGCGGGCCACGGCACGTCGCCGTCCACGACGGTGCGCTGCTCGTGTCGTGCAAGGGCGGCCGCAACGCCCGCATCGACCGGATCGAGCTGGCCACCGGCCGGCAGACGGTGCTCGTCGACGGGCTGCCCAACGGCGGTTGGCACGAACCCGGCGGACCGGTGTTCGGCCCCGACGGTCTGATGTACTTCGCCCAGGGTTCGGTGTCGCAGCAGGGAGTGGTGCTGCCGCAGGGATTCCAGGTCGACGTGGCGCGACACATCGGCGTCCACGACGTGCCCGGCGAGGATGTCGTCCTGACCGGGAACAACGTGCAGACCTACGACCCGACCGGGCCGTATCCGTACCTCGTGGAGACCGGCCCGTTCAAGCCGTTCGGCACCCCCGCCAAGCGGGGGGAGGTGGTACGGGGTGAGCTGAAGTGCAGTTCAGGGCTGTGGCGCGCCCACCCCGACGGCAGCGAGATGGAACTCGTGGCCTGGGGTCTGCGCAATCCCTACGGCATGGTGTTCGGAGAGGACGGCGAGCTGTACGTCTCCGACAACGACTTCGAGGAGACGGGCGACCGGGCGATCCAGGGAGACCCGGACCGCATCTGGCGCATCGACGCGGCGCGCACGCCACACGGCTCGATCGACCGGCCCGCCTGGTACGGGTTCCCGGACGTCTGTGGGGACGGCCTACCTGCCTGGCACACGTCGCACCTGCCCCGCCGCGGGCGGGCGGCCGAGCCGCTGCTGGAGAACCCGCCGCCGTGGGCCGGCCCGGCCATGTTCCTCGAGGAACCGCACTCGGCGATGACCGGCCTGGACGTCTCGCGCAGCGAGTCCTTCGGCTACCGCGGGCGGCTGTTCGCCTGCGAATGGGGCACCCTCGCGCCGCTGAACTCACCGGACCCGCGGGATCTGGAGCACGGATTCCGGGTGCTGGCGGTGGACCCGGCCGACGGCACGAGCGAGCCGTTCATGCGCAACCCGCGGCCCGGACCGGCGTCGGCGCTGGGCACCGGCGGGCTGGAGCGCCCGGTCGACGCCAAGTTCGCCCCCGACGGCAGCCTCTACGTGCTCGACTTCGGGGTCTCCCGGGTGATGCAGGAGACGCAGATGTCCTACGGCCACACCGGCGTGCTGTGGCGCGTCGTGCGGGACGGGAGCAGTTCGTGAACCCCCCGCTGCTGGTGGAAGTCGACGACGCCACCGTCCACGCACACCTGGACCGGGTCCGGCCCTGGCTGGTCACGACGCGCACGCTGCAGTCGGCGTATCGGAAGACTCTGCAGGAGACCGCCGACCAGGTGAGCGAGCCGCACATCCGAGCCTGGCTCCACGAGATAGCCGCACCCGCCGAGCGGCACGAGGCGGCCGTGGCGGACCTGCACCGTGCGTTCGGCCACGAGCCGGAGTCGGCAGGGGGAACCGCGGGCGGCATGGTCCCGCTCGTCGCGACCGTGCTCGGCGCCGCTCGTGAGCTGGTAGGGGAGGCGCAGGGCCTGGCCGCGGGCGCGCGGGGCCGGGCGTGGCGGCACATGCGGATGCTGCTGCTGAGCAACCTCGACGCGATGAGCGGGTTCGCCGTCGCCGAGCAGCTCGGCCTCGCGTTGGCCCGGCCGGCGGTGGTCGACATCACCTTCCCGATCGTGGCCGAGAAGTCACGTCACCAGCTGCTGATCCGCGAGTGCTTCCTGGAGATGGCCGCGAACGCGATCCTCTACCGGCGCGACATGTGAACGCCGGGCGGCACTGGGGATACCCGATCCTCCTCGCCGGGATGCCGGCCACGCTGGTAGCGGTCTTCGCCCTGGTCGAGGCGCTGGACGTACCCCTGCTGACCGACCCGTCGCCGCTGCTCGGCACGGCGGGCCCGGCCGCCGCGCTGGCCGGCGTGGCGCTGCTGCTGATCGACGTGGCGATGCCCGTCCCGTCCAGCCTGGTGATGGTGGCCAACGGAGCCCTGTTCGGCGTGCTCCCGGGCACCCTGTTGTCCCTCGTCGGTGGGCTCGGCGCCACGCTCGTCGCCTTCGGCCTCGGCCGACGGGGCCGCAGCCTGCTCCTGCGCACCACCACGCCGGCGCAACGCGCCCGCGCCGAGGCGCTGCTCCGGCGCTACGGGCTGCTCGCCGTGCTGGTCACCCGCCCGGTGCCGGTGCTCGCCGAGACCGTCGCGGTGCTCGCCGGTACCTCCGAGTTGGGCTGGCGCCGGGTCGCGCTGGCCGGCGGGGCGGGTGTGCTGCCGACCGCGGCGCTCTACGCGGCGGCCGGCGCCACCGCGCAGGCGGCGGTGAGCGGCACCGTCGCGTTCGTGGCGCTGCTCGCTCTCGCCGCGCTCACCGCAGCGCTGCTGCGTCGTGGGAAAGCTGTCCACGGCACGGAGGGGGGAGCCGAGCGACGCCCCGACCCGGTGCGGGATGCCGCCCGGGAACCGGCCGGCGGCGGGTGAGCGTTCCGATCAGCCGCGGTCCCAGATCACCAGGCCGTCCGGGCGCAGCCGGGCCCCCTCGGCCGTGGGATGAGGATTGAGCCGTCCGTCGGGCATGAGATGACGGACGGGTACGCCCCGGGCCAGCGTCGTCACGTCGGCGATCAGGCGGCGGTGGCACCGCCACCAGACCGCCTCGCTGCACATCACCGAGACGGTGCCGGTGCAGGCCTCCTCGAGCAGGAGGTCGAGGGCGGCGATGAACTCGGGCGTCCGGGTGTGTGCGGCATAGGCGCGGAAGGCAGGCACGGTCCACCAGGTGTCGGGATCCGCGCTGCCGGCGGGACTGTGCCGCCGGCCACCCAGGCGCTCGTCCCACCGATAGGCGATGCCCGATTCCGGCAGCCACCGCTGCAACGCCTCCTGGCGTACGTCCGGGTTGCGACGGCTGTGCGGAAACCGGCGTACGTCCACGATCGACCGGACGCCCGCCTCGGTCAACAAGCGGGTGAGCTGGGGGCGGTCGGCGGACCCGTGGCCCATCGTCAGCAGGGACGTTGCGCGGTCGGCGCCCGCCGGCGGATTCACCGCAGGGCCCGGCGAGTGGTCGGGTCGGCCGGGGACGGGGCGGACCAGGACAAAGCCCTCACCCCTGCCACGCTACGCCGGGTACGCCCATGCTGTGGGCGTGCCCGGCGTCCGGTGGGGATCAGGTGAAGTTGGCGCCGCCGTCGACCAGCAGTGACTGCTTAGTTCCTTCGTCAAGCAAGTATAGTGGGAGCATGTCCACCGTCACGTCGAACCCGACAGGGACTCCCGAAGGGGTCCAATCGCTCAATCCGGACGAGGAAGCCGTCGTCCGGGCTCTCAACCGGATCATCTATGCCCTGCCCCGCGCCATCGACGCCGACATGGTCCGCGAGCAGGCACTTCCCGCCATCGAGTACCAGGCTCTGATGCATCTCTCGGAGGCCCCCGAGCGGCGGCTGCGGATGAGCGAACTCGCCGCCGCCTGCGACATGTCGCTCAGCGGCATGAGCCGGGTGGTGCAGAAGCTGGAGAGCCAGGGGTACGTCCGGCGGGTCCGGTCCGAGGAGGACGCCCGTGGCTGGAACGCCGTCCTCACCGACGCGGGCTTCGCCCGCTTGGAGCAGGCCTGGCCGACGAGCCTGGCCGCCGTACGCCGGCACTTCCTCGATCACCTGGCGGGCCTGGACCTCAAGAAGCTCGCCGCCGCCCTGCACAAGGTGGCCACCTGAGCCGACGCCGGGCCGCCCGGGACGCTCCGGCGGATCAGCAGGTGTCGCCGGGGTCGTTCCGTTCGGCCAGATCAGCGAAGGGCAGGGGACAGCAGGAGTTGCCGGCGCACGCGACCAGGTCGTCACAGCCGGCCGAGACGGCCGCGCGCAGGGTGTCCCGGATGACGGTCAGGTCCGCCAACTTCTGTTCCACCTCGACCAGCTTCTGGCGAGCCCGGGCCTGCAGGCCGAGGTCCGGGTGGCTGCCGTGGTGGTGCCGGCCGGTATCGAGCAGCTCGGCGACCTCGTTGAGGGTGAAACCCAGACGTTGTGCGGTCTTGATGACCCGCAGCAGGGTCACCGTCTCGGCGGGGTAGAGCCGATGCCCGCCGGGTGACCGCTGCGGGGCGGTGAGCAGCCCGCGGCGCTCGTAGTAGCGCAGCGTCTGCAGGTTGACCCCGGCGGCGTCGGCCAGTTGGCCGCTGCGCAGACCGGCAGCGTTCATCTTTGATCCCGGGCGGACGCGGCCCGGGCGGCGAGCGCATCGAGCACGTCGACGTGTGCCATCGGCACCCGTACGTCCAAGGTCAACGAGTCCGGGTCAGGCCTGAAGAGGTGGAAGGCGAAGAACGAGCAGCAGGACGCCTCGCGGTCGGTCAGCTCCCGCGCCTCCTCCGCCACCCGCGCCGCGCCGTCGAGCCGCAACCGCAGATGCTGCGGCGACAGCCGGTCGACACCCCGCACGGCATCGCCGAAGAACCGATCGAACTCGGTGAGCCGAAGCGGCCGGTCGGCCGTCGGCAGGGTGCAGGCATCCGGAACCCACGCAGCTGCCGTGATGTGGTGGTTGCTCATGCCCCCGACGGTAAACCCGTACCCAGGTACCGGATGCAAGCCCGAGGCGGAGAGGTGCCTATCGCGAGGTCGCGCGAAGCATCTCGACGACGAAGCGGTGGTCGTCCAGTTGCGGCAGGCCGGACACGCCGAACCAGCCCACCACGCCGGTGCCGCGAACGCGCAGTGGCACCGCGCCGCCGGCGGCCGCGTACCGGGCGGCCGGCAGTCCGAACTTCTCCGCCAGGGTCACCTGCTGGTCCTGGCAGAGCCGCGCCATGTACAGCGACGAGTGCTCGAACCGCATCACCACCCGACCCTTGCGACGCAGCCACCCGTCGTTGTCCAGCGTCGAACCCGGCAGCCCGCAGTGGAACAACTGGCGCCCCGTCCGCCACACACCCACCGCGATCGGCAGCTGGCGTTCCTTCGCGGCGGCAACCGCCCGCATCCCCAACTCGTACGCGTCCGACTCGGACAGAGCCGGCAGCTCCAGCTCGCCCTCCTCGCGCAGCAACTCCTCGAGCGTCGGCCACGGTTCACGGTCGAGTGGCATACGCACCTCCTCCTCGTCGAGCGGCGGACTACGCCGGGTCTGGGTGACTCGCGGGGGCAGGTCGTTCAGGCCGTCTGTCCGTTCCCGGTGATTCTCGCAAACCCGATCGGTCCTCCTCCCCGATGGGCGAGACTCCGGCGACGTCCGTGCCACCCGCTAGACCGCGGACAGCTCGGCGCGGGTCGTCGCCGCCTGCGTCGGTGGCACCCGGACCGCGGCCAGGATGTCCGGCGCTCGCCTGAGGTTGGCCGGGTCGGCGGCGGTCGCCATCGCCCGCTCGGCTGCCGCCTGGGGAGTCGCGGGCGGCACCACCAGCAGGTCGACCTGGATGTCCCGGCCGGTGGTGGCGACCAGCACGGCGGGGTCGAGGGTGTCGAACCAGCCGAGCCGGACCACGTCCGGCCCGACGGTCAACCGGCGGAGCCGGTCGTCCCAGGCGTGGATGTTGAGCATGATGTGCCGGATCCGGCCGTGGCGTTCGGCCAGAGCCAGGACGAGGCCGGGAAGTTCGGCGGCCGGGTCCCGGGACCGCGGCCACCACCCGCCGTCCAGAACCGCCAGCCTCCGGGTGCCGCCGAGGACGAGCCGGGGTGCGGTGGGCGTCGAAGCCGCGTTCGTGGCGGCGCGTTGGCTGGTGACGGACATGGGTCAGCCTTCCTGGTGCGGTGGCGGGGCCTGGGCGACGCCGGTCGCCGGTCGGGAGGTCGGACCGGGCGGCTTCGCCGCTCGGGGCGCGGCACGGCGGGCGCGCATCCTCAGCTGCACGATCCGGGCGGTGCCGGGGAGGGCGACGAGCAGAACCCCGACGACCGCGGCCAGCAGGAGTGCCACCCCGAGCGGCAGGGCGACGTGTACGCCGAGGAACGTCACCTCGGCCCGCTGCCCGTTCTGCAGTACGAAGATCAGGAGCAGCAGGAGCACGATCGCGAACACCACGGCGACGATCCACAGGTCCCCGATTCGCGAGCGCTTCACCGGGAGGCGCAGGGGCGTCAGGCGAGAAGTGGCGGGACCGTCGTGTCCGTTCATGCGGGGAAGTGGGACGTGCCTGTTTCGGGGTGCGGTCATCACGAACCGCCGCCTTCCGAGGGGTACCCGACGTCGCTGGCTGCTGATCGGGGCCGGCGTGGCGTCGGGTGAGGGCAGGCCGGCGACGGACTGTCGCGGCCCGGCGTACCGGTGCGGGGGAGGGGCCGACCGGGGGACGCGACGGAGTCGGCGACCCGGCCGATAAGCGTGCGGCGGCGGGATGACGCGGCGGCTCCGTCTGGTGCGGCTGCGTCCGCCGGCAGCGGACCGTCAGTCACCGGAGTCCCGAGCGACACCGCAAGCGTACGCCTCCACCGCCGTCGCCGCTGTGCAGGCAGCTTCCGCACCGCCCGGCTTGCGGCGATGGTGCAGATCGACGCCGTGGGGCGTACGGTGAGCATGTCGCCCGGGCCTCCCGCTAGAGGCCGTCAGGTGCCGTCACCACCGGCTCGCCAGAGGCGTTGGGCGCTCGCCATCCGATCGCGCCGGCGCGCTCGTCTGTCGACTGGTCATCGTTCACGTCGCGGGCCGCACCGGTCCCGGAACGTCCGCCACCCACCCCGACCTCCGGTGGTGGGATCCGACCGGCCCGCCCACACCACCGTCCGTGCGCATGACGCTCCGGACGGCTTCACAGAGGAGTACAAGTATGAGGATCGCCAGGCACCGGATCGTCAGCCTTCTGCGCGAACGTGGCCAGCATTTCAGGGCCGACTGGGTCGAGCGCGAACTGCCGGAGCGGGTGAACTCCGCTGACCACGTCGGGCTGCTCGCCACCCTGCGCCTCGATCCGGCCGACCTCGCGGACGCGCCGTCCCCGTGAGGGTGGCGCTGCTCGGACCGGTCGCCTGGCGGACACCGCCGCACCACTACGGCCCCTGGGAGCAGGTGACCGGCCTGCTCGCCGAAGGGCTGGCCACCCGCGGCGTGGACGTGACGCTCTTCGCGACGCTGGACTCCGTCACCTCCGCACACCTCGACGGGGTGTGCCCCCGGGGGTACGCCGACGATCCCAGCATGGACGGGCGGGTGTGGGAGGCGATGCACGTCTCGCACGCCCTGGCCCGCTCGGGGCAGTTCGACCTGGTGCACAACCACCTCGACTGGTTGCCGCTGGCCTTCGCCGAGCACTGCCGCGCTCCGCTGCTCACCACCGTCCACGGCTTCTCCGGCGCCGGGATCCTCCCCGCGTACGCCCGGGCCCGCTCGTCCTACGTGTCGATCTCCGACGCGGACCGGAGCGCCGAGTTGGACTACGTCGCCACGGTGCACCACGGCGTCGACCTCACCGCGCTGCCGTTCACCCGCGACGCCGGCCCCGGCCTGGCCGCCTTCGGCCGGATCCATCCCGACAAGGGCACCCACACCGCCATCGAGATCGCCCGCCTCTCCGGCCGGCCCCTGACCATCTGCGGCATCGTGCAGGACGAGCGGTACTTCGCCGAACAGGTGGCCCCGCACATCGACGGCGACCAGGTCGTGTTCCTCGGATCGGTGGGTCCCCGACGACGAGCGGAGGTGCTGGGCGCCAGCACCGCCCTGCTGCACCCGATCGCCTTCGACGAGCCGTTCGGACTGTCGGTGGTGGAGTCGATGGCCTGCGGCACGCCGGTCGTCGCATACGCGCGAGGGTCCATGCCGGAGGTCGTCGACGACGGGGTGACGGGATTCCTCGTGCACAGCGTCGCGCAGGCCGTCGATGCCGTCACCCGGGTCGTCGGGCTCGACCGCGCCGGTTGCCGGGCGCGGGCCCGGGAGCGCTTCGGCGCCGACCGGATGGTCACCGACTATCTGGCCGTCTACGACGCGCTCATCGCCGACCGCAACGCCGAGCCTGCTCGGTGACCGGCGGATCCTGACGAACCGCGCCCGGTCAGGACCCCCACCCGCAGCCGATCCGCCCCGAATCCGTTCCGCCGGCCACACACGCTGGCCGGCGTGCGCCGTCACCGCGTGAGGCCCGCCCCCGTACTCCGGGCGGCGCCGACAACCGGAAGGCCCGACACCATGCCCAGCTACGGATTCCTCAGCACCCACCCGCCGACCCGGTGCGGACTGGCCACCTTCAACTCCGCCCTCGCCGCCCACCTGACCGCCGACGGCACGCGCGGTGGCATCGTCCGGGTCACCGACCGCGGCGACGACCAGCGGGCCGGGCCCGGGGTCGTGCACACCTGGTCGACGCGTACCCCCGCCGGCTGGCGGGACGCCGCGACCGCCCTGAACACCTTCGACGTGGCCGTCGTGCAGCACGAGTACGGCATCTACCCCGGCGCCGACGGCGAGGACGTCCTGCCGCTGCTGCGCCGGCTCGCCGTGCCGAGCATCGTGGTCCTGCACACCGTGCTCCGCCAGCCCTCCGCCCGGCAGCGGTCCCTGCTGGAGCAGATCGTCGCCGCCGCCGGCGCGGTCGTCACGATGACCGACACGGCGCGCGACCGGCTGCTCGTCGGCTACACCGTGCCCCCGGCCAAGGTCACGGTCATCCCGCACGGTGCCGCCGCGCACGTCGGCGTACCCACCGAACGCCGTACCCGCCCACACCTGCTGACCTGGGGACTGCTCGGTCCGGGCAAGGGCGTCGAGTGGTCGCTGCGAGCCCTCGCCCGGTTGCAGGACCTCGACCCGACACCCACCTACACGGTCGCGGGCCGGACCCACCCGAAGGTGGTCGAGCACCAGGGGGAGGCGTACCGGGCGGGACTGCACCGGCTCGGTGCGCAGTTGGGCGTCGCACACGCCGTGGACTACCAGGACGTCTACCACGACCAGATCACCCTCGGCCGGTTGATCCGCTCCGCCGACGTGGTCGTGCTGCCCTACGACTCCCACGAACAGGTCACCTCCGGCGTGCTCATCGAGGCGGTGGCCGCCGGGGTGCCCGTGGTGGCCACGGCGTTCCCGCACGCCGTCGAGCTGCTCACCGGCGGCCCCGGTCTGGTCGTACCCCATCGGGACCCGGCGGCGCTGGCCGTCGCCATCCGGCGGATCCTGACCGAGCCGGGCCTGGCCGTCCGGTTGGCCGACCGGGTCCGGCCGCTGGCCGAACACCTGCGGTGGCCGGCCGTGGCAGCCCGCTACGGCGCCCTCGCCGACGGGCTCGTCGCCGCCCGCCCGCCGGCGGTCAGCGCGGTGCCGGCGTGACCACCACCACCGGCCGCCCCCGCACGTCGGACAGCGGCCCCCGGCTGGCCGCACCCGGCCCGAGCTTCGCGCACCTGAGCCGGTTGAGCGACGACACCGGCCTGTTCGAGCACGCCCGGCACGCCATCGTCCGCCGGGAGCACGGCTACTGCACCGACGACGTCGCGCGCGGCCTGGTCGTCACCAGCCGTGAGCCGGAGCCGACCGACGAGGTCCTCCGGCTCGCGGAGTGCTACCTCGCCTTCCTGACCCACGCGCAGAACGCCGGGGGCGCCTTCCACAACCGGCTCGGTCACGACCGGCGCTGGGCCGACCAGCCCGGCCTCGGCGACTGGTGGGGCCGGGCGCTGTGGGGGCTGGGCACCGCCGCCGCCCGCAGTCCGGCCGCCTGGATCCGGGAGGAGGCGCTGGTCGCCTTCAGCCGGGGCGCCACCCGGCGCTCCCCGGCCCCGCACGCGATGGCCTTCGCCGGGCTCGGCGCCGCCGAGGTGCTGCGCCGCCATCCCGCTCACGCCGCCGCGGCCGCGCTGCTGACGGACGCGGCCACCGCCATCGGCGGCCCCGGGCACGACCCGCGCTGGGCCTGGCCCCAGCAGCAGCTGACCTACGCCAACGCGGCCCTCGCCGAGGTGGTCATCGCCGCCAGCCAGCTACGCCACGGTGGCCCACCGCTCGACGACGGGCTGCGGATGCTGACCTGGCTGCGGGACGTCCAACTCCTCGACGGGCGGCTGTCGGTCGTACCCGCCGGCGGGTGGCGGCGCGGCACGGAACGACCCCGCCACGACCAGCAGCCGATCGAGGTCGCCGCCCTCGCCGACGCCTGCGCCACCGCCGCCGCGCTCACCGGCGACCCCGCCTGGGAGACCGGCATACGGCAGGCGGTCGGATGGTTCCTCGGCGACAACGACGTCGGCACCGCGATGTGGGATCCGGCGACCGGCGGCGGCTACGACGGGCTGACCCCGCACGGACCCAACCTCAACCAGGGCGCCGAGTCCACCCTCGCCCTCATCGCCACCCTGCAGCACGCCCGGCGGTGGTCGTGACCGGACCCCTGGCCGTCCGGCAGGGCATCACCCTCACCCCGGATCCACGCCGGGTCATCGTCAAGCTCTTCGTCCCCGGTGAGGACGACGCGGTGGTACGCACCCGCGCACGGGCGCTCATCGACCGCGTCGCGCACCTCGACGACGAGGAGACCGGCAGGCTGCTGAGGGACACCTTCGACCGCTTCGGCGCCCGGCACCGCGACCTGGAAGGCACGTTCCACCACCACTACGACCTCGTCCGGCACCGCACCGCCCGGGCACGGGACCTTTCCCCCACAGCCCGGCTCCTGGTCGGCGCCTACTTCAGCCACGAGTACGCGGTCGAGGCCGCCGCACTGTGCAACCCGTCGATGGTGGCCCACCCCGACCAGAGCGCTCTGGTCGCCGGAGAGCTGCGCGTCGCGGTCAGCCTGCGCCAGATCGGCGAGGGTCACCTCTCCTCCATCGGGTTCGCCACCGCCGTCCTCGGACCCGGCAGCCGGCTCACCGTCGCCGACCGATCGGGTTCCCTGGTCGTCGGAGAACAGGTGGGCGTCCGGCACCGCCGGGACCTGCTCGCCGCCGGGCTGACCGAGGAGGACTGCGACAACGAGGTCACCGCCACCGTGGTGGACGCCCTGCCCGACCGGTACGACGAGGCCGCCTTCGAGCGGGTGCTCGGCAATCTGCCACCGGACCTGCTCTCCCGCAGCACCGGTCCGGCCGCCCTCGAACACCTGCGCCGCATCAACGCCGCCAGCTACGCCACGACCTTCCCCGCCGACACGGCCCTGCACGAACGGGTGCTCTGGCCGGCCACCCCGGCGGAGAGCAACGGCATGGAGGACGCCCGGTTCGTCAGGTTCACCGACGAGTCCGGACCGGTGTACCGGGCCACCTACACCGCCTACGACGGACGGCGCATCGCCACCCGCGCGCTGGCCAGCACCGACCTGCGCCGCTTCGAGATCACCCCGATGCGCGGGCCGGGCACCCGCAACAAGGGTGTCGCGCTCTTCCCCCGTACCGTCGGCGGCCGTCACCTCGCGCTGTGCCGCGCCGACGGCGAGACGATCGGTCTGACCTGCCTGGACGGCGAGAACCGGTGGCAGGAGCCGAAGCCGCTGCACGGCCCCCGCGACAGCTGGGAGCTGATCCAGGTCGGCAACTGCGGATCTCCCATCGAAACCGACGCCGGCTGGCTCGTGCTCACCCACGGTGTCGGCCCGATGCGCCGGTACGCCGTCGGCGCGCTCCTGCTCGACCTGCATCGACCCGACCGGGTCGTCGCGCGGCTCCCCGGCCCGCTCCTGTCGCCCGACGAGGCCGACCGGGACGGATACGTACCGAACGTCGTCTACTCCTGTGGCGGGCTCGTCCACGCCGGCGAGCTGTGGCTGCCGTACGGGGCCAGCGACGCCCGGGTCGGGTTCGCCACCGTACCGGTGGCCGCCCTCGTCGCGGCGATGGTGGAGTCCACGCCGAACGATCGGGACGGTTGAGTGTCGGGGTTCGGCGCAGTGCGCCTCGGGGGCCCCGGCGGCCGTCACCGGCCGCCGGGGCCTGCCGGTCAGGACTCCGACATCCGGCGTCGGTAGAGGAGCAGCAGGGCTGCGCCGGTGGTGACGGCGATGCTGCCGATTCCCGTCAGGACGGGCACCAGTGCGCCACCGCCGCTGCCGCCGGTGACGGGCAGTTGGCTACGGGTGGGCGTGGGCGAACCGGTCGGGGTGCCCGTGGGCGTCCCGGTCGGCGTGCCGGTCGGCGTGCCCGTCGGGGTGCCCGTTGGCGTGCCGGTCGGGGTGCCCGTGGGCGTCCCGGTCGGCGTGCCCGTGGGCGTGCCCGTTGGCGTGCCGGTGGGTGTGCCGGTGGGGGTGGCGGTGGGGGTTCCGGTCGGTTGTAGGCAGACGGGGGCGTTGATGGTGTTGGTGTCGAGGGTGACCGCG